>JALYVP010000150.1 GCA_030853185.1 Actinomycetota bacterium
TCTTGGCCCGACCGATGCCGTGCTCGGCGCTGATCGAGCCGCCCATC
Source organism: Actinomycetota bacterium (assembly GCA_030853185.1). Taxonomy (GTDB): domain Bacteria; phylum Actinomycetota; class Acidimicrobiia; order Acidimicrobiales; family Palsa-688; genus JALZAH01. Next base: position 48 of record JALYVP010000150.1, read on the forward strand.
GCCGCGACCAGGCGGAGCACGGCATCGTCGGTGGTGTCGTCGCCGGGGGGCGGCCCGATCACATTGACGTGCAGGTTTCCATCACCGACGTGGCCCCAGATGAACAACCGGGCGTCCGGGGCCACATCCCGCACCTCGGCGCGGACGTCGGCATCGAAGTCGGCGAGCCGGGAGATGGGCAGGGTCACGTCCAGCTTGTGAGGGATTCCCAGAGCCGACACCGCCTCGGTGTGGCCCTCCCGGTAGGCCCACAGCCGGTCACGACCGGGCCCGTCGGTGGCCACGGCGGTCGCCTGCTCGTCGAGGTCGAGCTCCGCCAGCGCCTCGAACAGCTCGTCGGAGCGGTCGGTGCCCGTGGCGCACTCGGCGACGAGGTAGACCGGCCAGGATGCGGACAGGGGGGGCGGGAGCCCGGCGTGGGCGCGGACCAGCTCGAGCCCCTCGGCGAAGAAGATCTCGATGGCCTCGAGGCCCTCAGCTCGCCGGCGCAGGGTGGCGAGAACGTCGAGGGCGGCGGCGGTGGTGGGCAGGCCGATGAGCATCGCCACCCGCTCGGCGAGGGCGGGAACCAGACGAAGCCGGGCCCGCGTGACGAACCCCAGGGTGCCCTCGCTGCCGATCAGCAGTTGCGAGAGGTCGTAGCCGGTGTTGTCCTTCACCAGGCCGCTCAACCGGGAGATCACCGCCCCCGTGCCGAGGACGGCCTCCACCCCGAGCACCTGCGCCCTCATGGACCCGTAGCGCAGGACGTGCAGACCGCCGGCGTTGGTGGCGATCATGCCCCCGACGGTGGCCGAGTCCCGGGCGGCCAGGTCGACGGGAAAGCTCAGGCCCGCCCCGGCGGCCGCCGCCTGCAGGTGGGCCAGGGTGACCCCGGCACCGGCAGTGATTTGGTCGGCGACGAGGTCCGGCTCTCCGAGCTCGACCAACCGGATGCCGCTCAGCACGATCGGGACCGCTTCGCCCGGACCGGCAGCGGCGGGGACACTGCCGCCGACCAGGCCGGTGTTTCCCCCCTGGGGCACGACGGCGACCCCGGCGGAGCGGCACAGCTCGATCACCGCCACCACCTCGGCGGTCGTCGCCGGCCGGACCACGGCCAGCGCCGGCCCCGCGAACCGCCCCGTCCAGTCCGACTGGAACGGTGCCCGGGTGTCGGGGTCGCTCAGCACGTGGGTGGCGCCCACGATGTCACGCAGGGCCGAGATCAGCTCGGTGGGGTCGGCAGCCATCATCTCATCCTTGCAGCACCGCCCGGCCTGGCTGGAAGCGCCGGCCCCGGACGGAGGGGTGGGGTCAGAGCCGGGCCGGTAGCCTTTCGGAGAAGCAACGATCGAGCGTGGAGGTGGTCGGTGGAGGGCACGGGAGGATCCGACCGGGTCGTCTGGCAGGTCAGTAACGGCGTCGCCGACGTCCGCCTGAACCGGCCGGACAAGCTCAACGCCCTGGACCCGGAGATGTTCGTCGCCCTCGGCCGGACTGGCGACACCCTCGGTGTCGATCCCTCCGTGCGGGCGGTGGTGATCTCCGGTGAGGGTCGGGGGTTTTGCGCCGGACTCGACCTGGCCACCTTCGCCGCCATGGCCTCCGGCAGCGCCCGGAGCATCCCCGACGTTCTGGACGAGCGGCTCCCGGGCCGGGACACCAACCACGCCCAGCATGCCGTCCGCGTCTGGGCCGAGCTGGCGGTCCCGGTGATTGCCGCGGTGCACGGCGTCGCCCTCGGCGGCGGTTTGCAGCTGGCTCTCGGTGCCGATCTGCGCTTCGTCGCGCCCGACGCCCGCCTGTCGGTCCTGGAGATCCGGTGGGGGATGGTTCCGGACATGACCGGCACCTGGGAGCTGCCCCGCCTCGTCGGGATCGACGTGGCCAAGGAGCTTACCTGGACCGGTCGGATGGTGTCGGGGACCGAGGCGGTCAGCCTCGGCCTGGCCACCCGGGTGGCCGACGATCCCCGGGCCGAGGCCCTGGCTCTGGCCCGGACGATCGCCGGCTCCAGCCCCGATGCCGTCCGAGCCGCCAAGGTGCTGCTCGAAGCGTCCCTCCAGGCTGGCCCGGCGGAGCAATTCCGCGCTGAATCCAAGCTCAATGGGGGGCTCATCGGCTCGCCGAACCAGACCGAGGCGGCGATGGCGTTTCTCGAGAAGCGGGACCCAGCGTTCGTCGATCCCGCGACCTGACGTCCCCAATGGGGACAAGTGTCACAGGCCGGTTGGGGAACAAAGCCGCCCTCCTCTACGCTGCACCTCTTGTGACTCATGCGCCGGAAGCTGTAGACGAATCGATTGACGCTCTGGTGGCCGCGTGGCGAACGGAGATCGACGGACAGGTGTCCGTGTCCGCCTCCACCGTCCAGGACCACCTTCTGGAGCTGTGGGGCCGCCTTCCTGACGGCGATGTCCGCCAGCAGGTCGAGCGGTGGCTGACCGAGACGCTGCAGCGGAACCTGTACCAGGTCAGCGACATCGATTCCCGCCTGACCGGCGTGGTGGCTTCCCCCGCCGAGGACTGACGAGGTCGAGCTGACGGCAGGTTGTCGTCGGCCACGGGCGGGTACGTCCCTACGGGCCCGGCCGAGAGGTTGGTGTCGCGCCCCGACGAGCAACGAGGAGCAGTGGTGGCTGACCAGAATGCCCAGCAGAATGTGACCTTCCCCAGCAACGGCACAGAGGCGCAGGGGTATCTGGCCCTGCCACCGTCGGGGACCGGCCCCGGTCTGGTCGTCATCCAGGAGTGGTGGGGTCTGACGTCGCACATCGTGACCATGGCCGACCGCTTTGCCGCCGAGGGTTTTGTGGCCCTGGCCCCCGACCTGTTCGGTGGGACCACCACCCATGATGCCGAGGAAGCCCAGAAGCTGATGACCGAGTTGCCTGAGGCCCGGGCCGCCCAGGATCTGGCCGGTGCCGTCGACTATCTCCTCGGTCGGCCGGAGGTCAGCGGCGATGCCGTGGGCACCGTGGGGTTCTGCATGGGCGGCGGCTTCGTACTCTCCCTCGCCACCCAGCAGGGGCGCCGAATCGCGGCTGCCGTGCCGTTCTACGGCGTGGTCTCGGAGTTGCCGGACTTCTCCACCCTGACCGCCCCTGTCCTCGGCCACTACGGCGAGAAGGACGACTTCATCCCCCTCGACAGTGTCCGGGAGATGGAAGCCAAGATTGCCGAGCAGTCCGGCACGGCCCCCGACATCCGGCTGTACCCGGCCGGTCATGCGTTCATGAACGATGAGAACCTCCTCGGAACCTACGACCGTGATCAGGCCAGGATCGCCTGGGAACGGACCGTCGAGTTCCTCCACCAGCACCTGGGGTAGCCCGGCCGAACCGGCCCGGCCCGGACGGCCCGGACGGCCCGGCCCGGCTGCCATCCCGTGCCCGACGGCGCGCTTGTCAGGCCGGCAAGGCCGGCAGCGTTCGTACCGCGTGGTGAAAAAGCACGGTGGCGGGCCAAATCACCACGCGGCTGCCGCGTCCGGCCCGTGCGTGGAGCGGCTGAAAGAGCAACACTCATGGCGCAAGGCCGGTGGCTGACGCCGGGCCCGGGGCGAGGCGGGTCAGGAACCGGCCCGTACGGCCCACCGGCCGGCCTGGCCGGACAGCGACAGGGGCAGGCCGAAGGCCTCGGACAGGGCGGCGGCCGTGAGGGTTTCCTCGATGGGGCCGGCGGCCGTGACCCGTCCTTCCCTGAGCAGCAGCACATGGGTGAACGCGGGGGGAATCTCCTCTACGTGGTGGGTGATCATCACCATGGGAGGTGCCGTCGGGTCGGTGGCCAGGTCGGCCAACCTGGCCACCAGCCGCTCCCGGCCTCCGAGGTCCAAGCCGGCTGCGGGTTCGTCGAGGAGGAGCAGGGCGGGCGACGTCATCAGCGATCGGGCCAGCAGCACCTGCTGGCGCTCGCCTGAGGAGAGGACCCCGAACGGGCGGTCGGCGATGGCCTCGAAACCCGCTCGGGCCAGCAGGTCCCGGGCCCGGGCCCGCTGATGGTCGTCGTAACGGTGCCACCACGGTTCGAGGGCGCCGTGCAGGGAGGACATCACCACATCGGAGGCCGAGACGCTGGCCACCAGCATCTTGGCCACCGCCGCGCTGACCAGGCCGATGTGTTGGCGCAGGCGACGGACGTCCACCCGGCCCAAGCGGTGACCGAGGATCTCCACCGTGCCGCGCGTCGGGTGCAGGTAGCCGGACGCCAACTGGAACATCGTGGTCTTGCCCGACCCGTTGGGCCCGAGCACCACCCACCGCTCGCCGGTGGCGACCTCCCAATCGATGTCGTGGAGGACCGGTGTCGTCACCCGGTCCAGGTCGACCTGGCTGAAGCGCAGCGGCGGGGACGATAGGGAGAGCGACGACGCGGCCATGGGGGGGAAGAGGGTACCCGGCCTCCCGGCCCCTTCCCGCCGCCCCGGTCTCCGGACTCAGCGGATCAGCACCACCACGCTCGATGCTGCCTTGTCATGGATGGTCTGGTTCTTGTCGTCCCACAGGGGCCAGAGGACGTCGAGTATGCCGCCGATCAACGTGATTCCGAGGATGAACGTCACGAACCATCGCAGGAGCGCCCGGCCATAGCCGATCGTGGTGCCGCCGGTGCTGTCGAGGGTCTTGGTGCCGAGGGCCATGTTGCCCACCGTCTTGCCCCCACCACCGATGAGCAAGGTGAAGTAGACCAAGCCGACCAGGCCGTAGAAGACGTAGTAGGCGGCCAGGCTGTGCGCCGCGGCGTAGACGATCCCGGACGGGATGCCGAGGATGATCCCGTCGATGACGCTGGCACCCACCCGGTACCACCACCCGGCCAGGACGGGCTGGCCCGGCTGGTTGGCGTTGGGCTGGTTGGGATAGGGCTGGTACCCGGGCGGTTGGCCGCCCGGCGGTGGGTACCCGGGCGGTTGGCCGCCCGGCGGTGGGTACCCGGGCGTCGGGTACCCGGAGGACGGGTAGCCGGGGGGCGGCCCGCCGGGCGGCGGGGATCCCCATGGCTGGTTGGGATCGGACTGGTAGCTCACGATGGCACCGCCTCCGCTGCAGGCTCGCTCTTGTGCGGGCCCGTCGAGGCCGGAGCATAGCCAAAGGCATCACACCCAGGACGCTCGGGCGCGAACGCATTCGCCGGTACCGCCCCCGACTCGCGACGATGGGGTCATGCCCGGACCGCTCGCCGCCGTCGCCGCCCGCCTGCAACCGGCATTCGACGCCGTCGAGCCCGGATCGGATCCGGTCGTCCGACCGGGCCGCAACGGGGCCGACGTTGCGGTCAACGGGGCCATCGCCCTGGCCCGGCGGGCGGGCGTGGCCCCGCCCGAGATGGCCGCCCGGATCCTCGAGTCGGTCGACCTCGGTGACCTGTGCGAGACGATCGATATCGCCCCCCAGGGCTTCGTCAACCTCCGCCTGGCCGGCCCCTATCTCACCGAGGCTCTCCGATCGGTCGCCGCCGACCCCCGTTCGGGCATCGAGCTGGCCGATCCGTCCAGGACCGTGGTGGTCGACTACTCCTCCCCCAACGTGGCCAAGGAGATGCACGCCGGCCATCTCCGCACGACCATCATCGGTGACGCTCTGTGCCGGCTGCTGGACCTGGCCGGCCACCGGGTCATCCGCCAGAACCACATCGGTGACTGGGGTACTCCGTTCGGGATGCTCATCGAGCACCTGGTTGACGTCGGCGAGTCGGCCGGCGCCCAGGCCCTGTCGATGGGTGACCTCGATGGCTTCTACCGCCCGGCCCGGGTCAGCTTCGACAGCTCCCCCGAGTTTGCCGACCGGGCCCGGCGCCGGGTCGTGTCCCTGCAGTCCGGCGACCCCGAGACCCTCCGTCTGTGGCGGATCCTGGTGGATCAGAGCATCGCCTACTTCACCGCCGTCTACCAGCGCCTCGGGGTGCTGCTGACCCCCGCCGACGTCGTCGGCGAGAGCTTTTACAACGACCTTCTCCCCGGCGTCGTCGCCGATCTCGAGAGGGCCGGGCTGCTGGTCATCTCCGACGGGGCCCGCTGTGTGTTCCCTGAGGGGTTCACCAACCGCGACGGTGAGCCTCTGCCGCTCATCGTGCAGAAGTCCGACGGGGGCTTCGGCTACGCGGCGACCGACCTGGCCACGGTGCGGGACCGCTTTGCCCGGCTCCACGCCGACATCGCCCTCAATGTGGTCGGTGCCCCCCAGGCCCAGCATTTCGCCATGTGCTTCGCGGTTGCCCGGGCCGTGGGATGGATCCCCGACGGCGCCGAGGCCGAGCACGTGGCCTTCGGCAACATGCTCGGCCCCGACCGCAAGATGTTCCGTTCCCGGGTGGGCGACGCCGTGAAGCTGAGCGAGCTCGTCGACGAGGCCATGGCCCGGGCCGCGGCCGCCATCGCCGAGAAGAACCCTGATCTTGACGATGCGGAGCGGGCCGATGTGGCCCGGATGGTCGGCGTCGGCGCCCTCAAGTACGCCGACCTCTCCACCGATCGGACACGCGACTACGTCTTCGATTGGGACCGGATGCTGTCCTTCGACGGCAACACCGCGCCGTACCTGCAGTACGCCCACGTGAGGTGCCGCTCCATCTTCCGCCGGGCGGAGCTCGATCCCGCCCCCTACGGCGTGGGCGAGGTTTTGGTGACGGTGGTCGAGGAGGCGGAACGGGCCCTGGCCATCGCCCTGCTCAACTTCGACACCGCCGTCAGCTCCGCCCTCGGCACGTGGAGTCCGCACAAGCTGTGCAGCTACCTGTTCGACCTGGCCGGGACGTTCACCGCGTTCTTCGAGACCTGCCCGGTCCTCAAGGCCCAGCCGGCGAGGCGCGAGAGCCGCCTGGCGTTGTGCGCCATCACCGCCGAGGTCCTGGCCGACGGGCTCGCCGCTCTCGGCATCGAGGCCCCGGAGCGCATGTGATCGCCCGGCAGGCGCTTAGCCTGGATGGATGACGACTCCGCCCCCCATCGCCATCGGACCATCGGGCGGACCCATACCCTCCGTGATCAACGACGCCGTCGTCGCCGGGGGTGGCACGGTGGTGAGCACCGACGACCGGCCCGATGCTCTGGTGTGGCTGGAATCCGCTGACGTCGACGGGCTGAGGGCCGCGCTCGAGGTCGCTCCGTCGGTGCGCTGGGTCCAGCTCCCCTTCGCCGGCGTCGAGAATGTGGCCACCACCGGCATCTTCGCCGACGGGCGCACCTGGACCAGCGCCAAGGGCACCTACGGCCCTTCGTGCGCCGAGCACGCCCTGGCTCTGGCCCTGGCCGGGCTGCGATTTTTGCCCGAGCGGATCACCGCCCGGTCCTGGGGCGACCAGGCGGCGGGCACCCTCCTCGGAGCCGACGTCACCATCCTCGGTGGCGGGGGCATCGCGTCGGACCTGGTGCGTATGCTGACCCCCTTCGAGACCCGGATCACCGTGGTTCGCCGCCATGACCTACCCCTGCCCGGCGCAGCGGTCACCGTCCCGGTGACCAGGCTTGAAGAGGCCCTCGGGGGCGCTCTCGTCGTCTTCGTGGCCCTGGCCCTCACCCCCGAGACCCGCGGCATCGTCGCCGCCCCCCAGCTCGAGGCCATGGACAACCGGGCGTGGCTGATCAACGTGGCCCGGGGTGCCCACGTGGTCACTGACGATCTCGTTGCCGCCCTGCGGTCGAAGACGATCGCCGGCGCCGGGCTCGATGTCACCGATCCCGAACCGCTGCCCGACGGCCACCCCCTGTGGGACCTCGACAACTGCATCATCACCCCCCACACCGCCAACCCTCTCGCCGCGGCCATCCCCCTCCTGGCCGGGCGGGTCCGCCGCAACGTGGCCCACCTGGTCGCCGGTGAGCCCTTCGAGGGCCTCGTCGACACAGACGCGGGCTACTGAGCGCTCTCCGCGGACCGCCGCTCATGGCCTGATGAGGGCGGAGGGGTGGCCACCGGCCGGCGAGTCCGCATGCAAGGCCCAGTGGAAGGAGCAGAGGGTCTCCTCGTAGATGTCAGGGTCGACGGTGCCGGGGCGGTGCCAGAACAGGTACCCGAGCGGCAGGCTCACCTGGGGGTCCGGGGCGACGACCGCTGGCGGGCGATCTCGTAGAGGACGAGGGACCCGGCGACGGCGGCGTTGAGCGACGAGGCGGAGCCGAGCATCGGGATCCGCACGGTGGTCCCGCACGCCTCCGACCAGCCCCGGCTCATGCCGGCCGCCTCGTTTCCGACCACCACGGCGGTGGGGGGGCCGAAGTCGTGGTCCCACAGCTCGACCGTCCCGATTTCGCTGGCCCCTACCAGTTGCAACGGTCGCACAGATCGGCGCGCCCACGCCACGACGTCGGCGGCCTCGGCCCGGACGGTGGGCAGGGTGAA
>JALYVP010000151.1 GCA_030853185.1 Actinomycetota bacterium
AACCCCCATGCCGACCCGCTACTGGTTGGTGGGCTCCGACCTGCGCCGGCGGGTCGACCGCCTCGAGGCGGCGGGCGGCGTGCGCCGGGCCGAAGCCGAGGTGCCGGCACCGCTGGTGGCCGACGCCCACCGGCGGGCGAGCCTGGAGAGGGACGCGGCGATGCCGGACGGCTGGGACGGCCCCCGCCCGAGCGGCGGCGTCGGCGGGACCCGCCAGGGCGTCAAGTGCCTGCATGCCCATCTGGCCTGGCACCTGGCCGGGGGGAACGATCCCGTGGGACGCTGGACGGCCGAGAAGATCACCGAGCCGCCGGCCGGGGTGGATGTCGAGGACTCTGCCGAGGGGAGGCGATGACGGCCGACCGAGAGGCGGTTGCGGCCGTCGACTGTGGGACCAACTCCACTCGCCTCCTGATTGTCGACGCCCACGGGGACACCCTGACCCGCCGGATGGAGATCACCCGGCTGGGCCAGGGCGTCGCCGCCACCGGCCGGCTGGCGCCCGCCGCGGTGGATCGCACGATCGATGTTCTGCTCGGGTATCGCCGGCTGATGGACGATCTCGGTGTCCGCCGGGTGCGGATCACGGCCACCTCCGCGGCTCGGGACGCCGGTAACAGGGAGGACTTCTTCTCCGCCGCCGAGGCGGCCGTCGGATCCGCACCTGAGTTGCTCACCGGCGACGAAGAGGGCCGGCTGTCGTTCACCGGTGCTACCGCGGACCTCAACCCCGAGATGGGTCCGTTCCTGGTTGCCGACGTCGGTGGGGGGTCCACCGAACTGGTGGCGGGCCCGTCATCTGACACTGCGGCCGACCGCTTCAGCGTGGCCGGCGTGCGTTCCCTCGACGTTGGGTGCGTCCGGCTCACCGAGACCTACCTGCCATCGGATCCGCCGGGGCATGATGAGATCGAAGCGGCCCGTTCGGCGGTTGCCGCCCTGGTCCGCACGGCCCTCGAGGAGATTCCTGCCCTGGCGCGGCCGGCTACCCTCATCGGCCTGGCCGGGACCGTCTCCGCCTTGACCCGGCTTCATCAGGGACTGGACGTCTACGACCGGGACCGGGTCCATCACACCTGGTTGGGCAAGGATGCCGTCGATAGGCTGCTGGCGGGCCTTGCCGCCGAGACCGTCGAGCAGCGGCGGCGGCACCGCGGCATGGAGACCGAACGGGCCGACGTCATCGTCGGCGGGGCGATCGTCCTGGCCGAGCTGATGGCGTTGGTGGGAGCGGAGCGATGCCTGGTGTCGGAGTCGGACATCCTCGACGGCCTGGCCATGTCTCTGCTGCCGGTGCCGGGATTCCAGCCGCCGGGACCCCAGCCGCCTCTCCCGTTCTGACGCAACAGGGTCCGTCTTTGTACGATCGAGCAATGCCTGTCGTCGATCGCATCCTCATGGGTCCTGGACCCTCCATGCCCTATCCCGAGGCCACGGAGGCGCTGAGTCGCCCCCTCCTCGGCCATCTCGACCCGGAGTTCCTGGCCATCCTCGACGAGACCTGTGATCGTCTCAGGGCGGTGTGGGGCACCGACAACGCCCTGACCCTCCCGATCTCCGGTACCGGCTCGGCGGGCATGGAGGCGGCGTTCGTCAACCTGGTCGGCCCCGGCGACGTCGTCGTCATCGGGGTCAACGGCCTCTTCGGCCAGCGCATGTGCGACGTGGCCGAGCGGTGCGGCGCGGAGGTGGTCGCGGTGGAGGCGCCGTGGGGCCAGCCTCTCGATCCCGACGCCGTGCTCGGCGCCCACCCCAACCCGAAGGTCATTGCCTTGGTCCACGCCGAGACCAGCACCGGGGTGCGCAACGACGTCGCCACCGTCGCCGCCGGCAAGGGTGACGCCCTCGTGCTGGCCGACTGTGTGACCTCGCTCGGCGGCATCGCCGTGGCCATCGACGAGTGGGGCGTCGACGTCGCCTACAGCGGGACCCAGAAGTGCCTCGGGGTGGCGCCTGGTCTGGCGCCGCTCACGCTCGGCGCCCGGGCGTGGGAACGACGCATCGAGCGACCCCGCAGCTGGTACCTGGACCTGGGCATGATCGGCGACTACACCTCGGGAGCCACCCGCAAGTACCACCACACCGCGCCGGTGGCCATGGTGGCCTCCCTGCACGCCGGCCTGGGCGCCGTGCTGGCCGAGGGCCTCGAGGCGTCCTGGATTCGTCATCAGAGCTGCGGTCAGGCCCTGCATGATGGCCTGGTCAAGCTCGGCCTCGAGCTGTGCGTGGCCGAGGAGCACCGCCTGCCCGAGTTGACCACGGTGTGGATCCCGGACGGCGTGGATGACGCCTCGGTGCGACGCACCCTGCTCGAGACCTACGGCATCGAGATCGGCGCCGGCGCCGGCCCGTGGGCCGGAAAGGCCTGGCGGATCGGGGTCATGGGCCACGGCGCCCGACCCCGCAACGTCACCATGCTCCTCGGTGCCCTCGCCGATATCTTCGGGCGATGACCGTCGGGGCGGGGGTCTCGAGGTCGCCACGACAATGAGCTGGGGGAGTGCCACCCGGCAGGGCAACCTCGAACTGCGGGGCCAGCGCGTCCTGTTGCGACCCCTCGTCGGGTCCGACTTCGAGGCGTGGCAGGAGGTGAGGATCCGGGCCCGGGACTGGTTGGTCAAGTGGGAGCCGCGCCCGCTGCCCGGTCAGCCTGACCCCACCGAGGACCGGCGGATCTTCGCCGCCAGATGCGGGGCTCGCGAACGGGAGCGCCAGCTGGGGACGGGCTACGGGTTCGGGATCTTCATCGAGGGGCGACGCTTCGCCGGGGAGATCAACCTTTCATCGGTGCAGCGGGGACCGTTCCAGAACGCCTACATCGGGTACTGGATCGACGAGGCGGCGGCGGGGCACGGCTACACCCCCGAAGCCGTCGTTGCCGTCTGCCGGTTCGCCTTCGAGGACCTGGCCCTGCACCGGCTGCAGGCATCGATCATCCCCCGCAACATCGCCAGCCATCGGGTGGTGGCCAAGGTCGGGCTGCGCAACGAGGGGACCGCGTTGCGCTACTTGGAGATCGACGGGGTCTGGGAGGACCATGTCCGTTACGCCATCACCGCCGAGGACTGGGCCGAGCGGCGCGATCACTACATCAGCACGTGGCTGAGGCTCGACGGCCCCCCCTCGTTCTAGGTCAGGTCTCGTGGACCACGGCAGGGGAGTGGCGGAAGAACGTCTCCACGTCGCTCTCGTAGCGGTAGCCGGGCTTGGGGCCCACCGCATTCCGGAGACGGTTGACCTCGGCCAGCTGGTTGACGGCACCGGCAGTATCGAAGCGGTACACGAACCCGGCCGCCTTGAGCAACCGGTTGTCCATGCCCCGGCCGAAGCGGAGCAGATCGAGGATCTCGGGGGGAAGGTCGACGATGCCGACCCGGGCGAAGGGCTCCAGCGCCTGGGCGGTGAACAGGGGGGGCAGCGGCAGGGGCCGCTTGCCGGTGATGGCCAGCACCTCGGACCATGGCAGGCGGCCGTCGCCGGCCACGTTGTAGGTCCCCCGGAGCCGGGAGTCGACGGCGAAGACGATGGCCCGCACCACGTCGTGCTCCTCGACGAACTGGAGCTGCGGGTCGAAGCCGACGATCTTGGGTACCAGCGGCAGGCCCAGGGCGATGCTCAGCGGATTGGTGATCTCGCCGCCGAGCACGTTGGCGAAGCGCAGGAGGGTGACCCCGGCCCCGGGTGACTCTCGGGCGAAGTCGCTCACATAGCTCTCCACCTCGAGCAGAGACCGCTCGATCCTGGTCTTGGCCGGCGAGGTCCGCCTGGACTTCTCGGAGAACCACGTGGGATCGGCGCGCGCCGAGCCGTAGACCAGCGACGAGGACTTGACCACGAGAGACGTCACCGCGCAGTTCCCGGCCACCGCGGCGAGGAGGTTCATGGTGCCGATGACGTTGTTCTCGTGGATCCTGCGGTCGGCCATCCGGGTGGAGTCGACGACAAGGGCGGCGTGGATGACGGTATCCACCCTGGTGGCCCGGACCAACCGGGACAGGATCGAGTAGTTCTCGTCGGCCCGGACGAACTCGGTTCGCTCCAGGGCAACGGTCGGTTCCTTGGTGTCGAGTCCGACGATGACGTCGACATCGCGGTGGGCTTCGAGGGCCCGGGCGACCCGGCCCCCCCAGAACGATGCCAGTCCGGTGATCAGGACCCGTCGACCCATCAGCGCGTCACTTCAGCCGAACCAGACACTGCGACGGTGGCGCAACATGTCGTAGAGGTTCTCTTGCATGCTGTGGCGGATGACCTCGGCGGCGTCGAACACGGCGCTCCTCGAGTAGTGCTCCTGGTCCGGCGGGACATCGAAGTGCACCGGCTCGAGGACCCGGAGCTTGAACTTCGCCGGGAAGTAGCCGAGAAGGCCGAACGGTCCGAGAAGGAGCATGTTGGCCGTCAGCGGGACGTAGGGGACACCGAGGAGCTTGGCCAGCGTCGGGGACTTGGCCACGGTGGGCATGGCCTCCTCCGCTCCGACCACGACGATGGGCACCACGGGGGCACCGGCTCGCATGGCGATCTCCACAAAGCCGCCTCGGCCGAACCGCCGGAGCTTGTAACGGTCCTTGAACAGCTTCCCGGTGGCCTTGGTCCCCTCGGGGAACACCAGGGCCAGCTCCCCCTGCTCGCGCACCAGGCGGTAGGCGTTGTCGGGGTGAGCGGCCACCCCACCACCCCGGGCCCACATGGTTCCCACGCCGGGGAAAGAGCGGAAGAAGTAGTCGGCCAGGCCGTACACGGGTCGGGACAGCTCCGTCTCGATGCCATGCATGATCACCGGAGCGTCGGCGGGCACGGCCCCGGCATGGTTGGCCACGAGGAGAGCACCGCCGTCGGAGGGGATGTTTTCCAGCCCTTCCCATTCGGCCCGGAACCAGTGCCGGTACACCGGGTCGTAGACCCGCCGTAGCAGCGCCCTGGTCCGTTCCGAACGCCCCCACTCGTCGACGTCGCTCAGGCGGGGCGACGCCACCGTCGGGTCCTCGACGGAAGGCGGGGTCGAAACGTGGATCAAGGCCGCCCCCGGTCGACCGGCTTCGCTGACCGGGGCGCGCTCTGTCATGACCTCACGATGGTACCGCCGACCTCCGGGTGTTATTCGACGGTGACGAGGGTCCCGTAGGGGTCCATCCCGTAGACAACCTTGGCGTTGTCGATGGGCAGCTCAACACAGCCGACGCTCTGGGGCGATCCGTAGCTGCCTCGCGTGAAGCCGTGCACGGCGTCGCCGCCATTGAAGTAGGCCACGTAGGGGATGCCGGGATCGTGGTAGGTGCTGCCGTCAGGGTTGTGGCCCGACATCGTTGTCGAGGCATAGCGATCGAAGACGGGGAACGTCCCCTTGGCGGTCGGTGCGCCGGCGACGCCGGTGTTGGCGGGCGACGTGTAGACGATCTTGCCGTCAGACCACACCGACAGTGACTCGGGCGACCTCTCGCTGGCGATCAGGTAGTTGTACGGCCGGGCGTCGGCCTGGCGAGCGGCGAGGGCGGAGACCAGCGCCGCCCACACCTTGGGCCCGGCCGAGCCGTCCATCTTCATGTTGTGATCGAACTCGAACTGCATGATGGCGCCCTTGTCGATGGTGTTGGCGTTGCCCTGGCTCCAAAGGGCCGACAGCGAGCTTGGGGTGTTGGGGAATCGCCACGTCAGCACGCCGTTCTCCGGAGTGACGGTGACGGCGTTGGGGGCTGTGGCCTCTGCCGCCAGGGTGGAGGCTGCCGTCGGCGCGACCGGAGCGGCGGTCGTGGTTGGCGCCGTCGCGCCCGGGGCGGGCATGGTCGAAGGGGCGGCGGTGGTTGGAGGCGGGGGAGAAGCGGCGGTGACGAACTGCAGAGGCATGTAGTTCAGCTCGGCCAGGATCTGCTGGGCGCGGAGGATGGAGCCGGGCGCCACCGTGAACGACGCCTGGTAGGGGGCTGCGAGTGTCGTCACCTTCTTGCCCACCGTCCCGGCGGTGGTTGTCGGCACGGTGACCTGCTCGCTGGAGTAGGGCAGGTAGCCGCCCTGGGGCTGGAAGCTCATGGTCGACCCCTGCACGCTCCACGTGCCGGCGATGTCAGGGTTGAGGGTGGGGTGGGCCGCGTCGGTCTTGAGGGGTTCGGAGAACTGGATCTGGATGGGAGCGTTGGAGGCGACGTTGGTGGCCGCCGTGGCCGGGGCGATGGACACCACTGACAATGGGGGAACCGTTGTTGTTGTGGTCGCCCCCTTGCCTCCCCCGGCACCGGTTGAGGACCCGGCCGTCGTCGTTCCTCCGTGCGAGCCCGAGTGCCCGACGGCATAGGCGGTGCCGGCAACGGCCAGGGCGACGATGGCCACGGCGGCGACGCCGACGCCTAAGGAGGTGGCTCGCAGTCGCGTGAGCAGGGACTCGGTGTTCTTCCGGTGTGATGGGGTCGCCATGAGATCCTCGTGGTGGAAATAGAGCAAGCGGTGGCCTCAGCCACCCGCTCAGGACGTCACCGTACTGTGCAGACGTCCGACATCGACATCGGGTTGTCCCAGTTTCGGGATTCTTCACGAATACACGCACCTGCAGTCCCCGCAAGCCCCACTCAGAGTGGGCGACAACCACGATCAGCGTTACCGGTGGCTCTCAGGGAAGGAGGATGGCCTTGCCGATCAGACGACGTTCGTCCATGGAGGTGAGGACGTCGGCCGCCCCCTCGAGGGGATATTCGGGCCCGTCCGGGATGCTGAGGCTGCCGTCGGCCAGCGCTGCCATCAGCTCTTCGGCCTGCTCGTGCAGATAGGTGGGCTCATGGGCGATGTACTCACCCCACGCCACGCCCACGACCGAGATGTTGTTGAGGAGCAGCCGATTGACCTTGACGGTCGGGATCTCCCCGCCAGTGAATCCGATGACCAGCATGCGCCCCTCGCGGGCCAGCGACCGCAGACTGTCGGTGAAACGGTCACCGCCGACCGGGTCGACGACGATGTCGACCCCCCGGCCGCCGGTGAGCTCCTTGACCCGGTCCTTGAAGCCCTCGGCCAGCACCACCTCGGCGGCGCCCGCGGCTCGGGCGGCGTCGGCCTTGGCCTCGGTCGACACCACCGCCACGGTCCGCGCCCCCCACAGGGCTGCCAGCCGCACGGCGGCCTCGCCGACCCCGCCGGTGGCGCCGTGGATGAGGACGGTCTCCCCGGAGCGCAACCCACCTCGCCGCTTCAGAGCGAAGTGCACGGTGAGGTAGTTGAGGAGAAATCCGGCCCCGACGCCTGCCGCCTTGACGTCGATGACCACCATGTCCTCGCCCCCGGCCGGTTCGTCGATGTCGGCGATCTCCAGGCCGGTAGGACCGTCGAGGCGGGTGACGTGGACAGCGCGCATGGACGGCTCCTCTGTGGCCGCGGGACGTCGGCGAAGCTAGCTGAGGCGCGAGCAGCTAGCCTGTGCCCACACAGCTCGTTCGAACAGCAATCGTTGGCGTGAGACGAAAGACATTCGATGACTTCACAGAGGAGGCTGCTGGCGATCCTCGCCACGGCAGCCACAACCGTTGTCATGGCGGCTTGCGGGAGCAGCCCTGCTCCGGGTGAGCCCAAGGCGGCAACCGCCAGGTCCACGACGTCCACGGCGGCATCCATTCCGTCCGTCACCCCGCCGGCCAGCTCCACACCGGACTCCACGGCGCCGGCTCCAAGTGGCCCCGCCGGTGCCATTCCACCGTTGGGCCCGTTCCACATCGCCCCCACCGGGGACCCGACGACCTGGCCGGACGTCTGCACCTTCGTGAACCTCGCCCAGGTGAAGGCCATCGACAGCCAGATCACCGGGTACAAGGGCGATCCGGTCGGCTCGAAGGCGGAGGTGCTGGGAGGCAGCGGCAACACGCCGAACAACTCCTCCTGCAAGTACAACCTCACAACGTCGTTCGATCCCGCCGACTCGCCCGTGACCTCCTATGTGAAGGTCTCCCTCCAGGGCGTGAGCCCTGACGAGCAGAGCACCTGGCAGACGGAGTTCGACCAGGCCAAGTCGACATCGGCCCAGTACCCCGATCAGTTCGGCGACTACCCGAACCTCGCCGGGGGGACCCATTGCTTCTATGACGGCTCTCAGCTCCAATGCATCAAGGGCACCTATTACTTCGACGTCTCCGGGATCAAAGTCACCGACGGCTCCAACTACAATGCCGACCAGGTCGCGTGGACGAAAGACGTCGTTGCCCCCTTGGCCGGCCAGCTCGGCTCCGAGCTCACCTAGGTGAGTCCTGAAGTAGGGGTGCCGTTGATGCTCCGAGAGGAGCTTGGCAGCGACGGGGTGCGGTTGGGGTGAGTTCGGGAGGTTCTGTTGGGCATCTGGTCTGCCTTCCCGAGGTCCCCGGAC
>JALYVP010000152.1 GCA_030853185.1 Actinomycetota bacterium
CACCCGCTCGCCCCCGAGAGCGTCGCCAACCCTTCCGTCGCCGTCGATGGGGTGTGGGAGCAGCTCATCCACAATGGCGCCGCCTGGGCAGAGTTGGAGCGGGGCGCCTACCCGAGGAGCGAGCGAGGCAGGGACCCGCAGATGGCCCGGCGCGACGCTCGCCGGCGCGGCGACGAGGCTCTCGCTCTCACCTACGCCATGGCCTGCGTGGACGAGGACCTGCCGCGGGCGGGCATGGCCCCGACGGCGACCTTCGACGCCGACGCGGCGTCGGGCCTCCGCGGCGCCACCCGATGGGTGGTCTTCTGCGGCCACAGCCCGTGCCGGCCCCCGGCCGACACGCGCTGCATTCGACATGAGCTGGTCCCGCTCATCCCCGACGACCTGCCGGACCAACTGCCCTTGCACCACCGCAGGCCCCTCCCCAACGTACCCATGAAGAACGAATCGCAGTTCGGCTGGGGCGGACCGTACTGAACGCAGGATCGCCGTCACAGCTCGTCCGCTTGGCCCTGGGCTGTGCCAACCGCCACGACAGCATCCTGGTGTCGCTGGCTCATAGCATGGCCCCATGGCAGAACAGCTCGATGTGGAGGCCATGATCGCCCGCTTCCAGGCCCGCTCCAAAGCCGTCCGCCAGAGGCCCATGCCTCCGATCGAGGGTGTCGAGCGCAAGCGGTTCGTGGATCAGGCGAGGGTCGACTTCATGGACTACGCCATGATCGGTGATGCCGAGGCCACGGTCGCCGACGGCTTCTTGACGCTGCGGATCGACCTGCGGCCGGCGGATGAGCGGGGTTGAGCGCAGCGACGGGTGCGGAGTGCCCTGGTGGGAGTCGGCCGTCGTCTACCAGATCTACCCGCGCTCGTTCTGCGACGGCGACGGCGACGGTGTCGGTGACCTGGAGGGCATCAGGACTCATCTCGACCACTTGAGCTGGCTCGGCGTCGATGCCTTGTGGCTGTCGCCGTTCTTCCCATCACCGATGGCCGACTTCGGCTATGACGTCGCCGACTACAACGACGTCGATCCCCTCTTCGGCGACCTGGGGGGCTTCGACCGCCTGGTGGCCGAAGCCCACGAGCGGGACTTGAAGGTCCTCATCGACTGGGTTCCGAACCACTCCAGCGACCACCATCGGTGGTTCCAGGCGTCCCGCTCCTCGCGCGCCGACCCGCAGCGGGACTGGTACTGGTGGCGCGACGACCGCCCCGACGCCGAGGGAGGCCACGGGCCGCCCGGTTCGCCGGGGCGGGCACCGAACAACTGGCTGGCGGCCTTCCCGGGTGTGGGCGGGACCGATCTGCCCAGCGCCTGGACCTGGGACCAGACGACCGGCCAGTGGTACCTGCATCTGTTCCTCCCCGGGCAGCCGGACCTGAACTGGGGCCACCCGGAGGTCAGGTCAGCCATGGAAGGCGTCTTGCGGTTCTGGATGGAACGGGGGGTGGACGGCTTCCGCGTCGATGTCGCCCATGGGATGGGGAAGGACCCCGCCCTCCCCGACCTCGCCCCCGAGGTGCGGGGCTCACCCGTGGCGTCGGTCAACGACGACCCGGCCACCCACCCGATCCTGGCCGGGCTGCGAACGGTCGTCGACTCTTGGCCGGCGCCACCGGCCCGGATGATGGTCGGGGAGGTCTACCTCCCCACCACCGCGCAGGTAGCCCGCTACTACGGCACCACGGCCTATCCGGAGCTGCACCTGTCGTTCAACTTCCCACCGCTGTTCGCGCCGTGGGAAGCCGGGGCGTGGAAGGCGTGCATCGACGAGGTGACCGCTCGCCTCGGCCCCGCCGGGGCGTGGCCCACCTGGGTCCTGTCCAACCACGATCAGCCTCGCCATCGCAGTCGGTACGGGCCCGAGGCGGTAGCCCGGGCGGCGGCGGTGCTGCTGTTGACGCTGCGGGGCACGCCCTTCGTCTACGCCGGCGAGGAGCTCGGCCTCGAGGACGCCGTCGTGGCCCCCGACCGTCGCGTCGACCCGGGAGGGCGGGACGGGTGCCGGGCACCGATCCCGTGGGACAGCACCCCCGGGCACGGCTGGGCGGGCGGGCCCGAGGCCTGGCTGCCGTGGCCCCCCGAGGCCGACGGCGGCCGCACGGTGGCCGACCTGGTCGCCGAACCGGCGTCGATCCTGCACCTGTACCGGCGGTTGCTGGGCGCCCGCCGGGCGTCCGAGGCCCTGAAGGCCGGCGATCTGCGCTGGCACCCGCAGGGCCAGGGGGTTCTCTGCTATGAGCGGACCTCGGGCGATGATCGCCGCCTGGTGGCCGTCAACTTCACCGCCGACAGCCGGGCGGTGATCGTCCCCGAGGGGCCGTGGATCCTGGAGGTGGCCAGCGACGGACCCGATCCGGGGAGCCCTCCTGGCCTCACCCTCCGGGGTCATCAGGCCGTGCTCCTGGGCCGGCCACCCCCTGAGCGGCTCAGGGGGGAGGGGCGACCGCGGGCGGGCTCATCGACCGATCGAAGTGACCGTACTGGGCTTCGACGGTGACCTTCGCCGTGCTGAGGGCCTTTTCGAGGTAGGTGTTGAACGGCCCGTATTGGGTGATGAGGTCCTGGACGATCGTCGGCTCGGCCTGCGCCATCGGCCGCACGTCGCGCCTGGTGACCTTGACGACATACCAGACCTGACCGACCTGGACGGGCTGGCTGAACGTCCCGACGGGCAGGGAGGTTACCGGGGTGGCGAGGGCGGGGAACACGCCGATGTCACCGCATCCGAGGACACCGCCGTCCCCAGCCGTGTTCGGGTCTACGGACTGCGACCGGGCCGTTGCCGCCAGATCGGCGCCGGCGACGAGACGAGCCCGCACGCCTGCGGCGATGGTCTTGGAGTCGAGGGCGAGACCGCTCACGCAGTACTGGGTGAACTCGCTGAGATTGCTGCGGTAGTACGTCTGGATGGCGGCCGAGTTGAGCTTGACTCCGGAAAGACCGGCCGCCAGGGCCAGACGGTTGGCGGTGCGTCGGGCGATGACCCGCTGGTAGGAGTTGGGGTAGCGGCTGTAGCCGCCGCCGGCGGCGGCGCTGAGGGCGCTGGCCACGGCGACCGGAGCCGAGAGGTGGCGGGCATGGACAGCGTCGGCGACGAGCACGGCCTGGATGTCGTTGCTCAGCACCTGGGCCACGAACGATCTCGAGAAGCCGTCGTAGGCGCTCCCGGCGATGGGGCCCTGCTGTTCCAGTTGGGCCAGTGCCGCGGTGTTGCGGCGGATGTCCGACAGCTCGCCTTGAAAGGCGCTACGACTGATCGTCGCCCCGTTCACGGTCGCCGCCGCCGGGGAAGACCCGCAACCACTGAGGCCCATGGCTGACGTGGCACCCACGACGGCCGCCACCGCTCGTCGACGGCTCCGACCCGGCACAGACACGCCGTCACTATAGAAGTGCCCGCAACTTCGAGGCGAACCAGCAGATGCGAGGAAGGGTAAGAAAAATTTGGAGACACCTTGTCACGAACTAGTTCTCTGTGACTAGTGTGGCCATCGTCACAGGAGGCGCCAGTCCTTCTGGAGGAAGCAGGAGGGTGCGAACCGTGGCAAAGCGACGGCTGAAGTTGTTGGGCGCCGGGACCGTGGTTGCGGCCATGGTGACCGCCGGGCCGGCCTTGGCGGACTCCAACCCGTCTCCCTTGCCGACCTTCCCCCAGCTCAACCAGCTGCCTGGCCTGAGCTCGCTGCCCAACCTGTCCGGGGTGCCGGGCCTGCCTTCGATCCCCGGTGTCACCGTGGGTGACCAGAACACCGTTACCAACCCGGCCCAGGGCGGCGTCTTCGGGGCGCCGTTCGCCCAACCCGGGACCAGCTGCCCGGGTGAGACCGAGGGCGCTGACCCCACCAACCCCTACGACGCCAACAACCCCAACGCTCCGACGGAGGGCCCGGCAACCAACCGGACCAGCCAGGACATCGTCTGCAAACCGGCCGGCGTCAGCGTCATCAACCTGCCCACGGCCAAGAACTCGGCGACGCCCGGCAAGACCAACCTCTTGTACTGGGACGGCCTCGAGGCCGAGGAAAACATCGCGTTCAACATCGTGGCCGAGTACGGCAACAAGGCGACCAACGATGAAAGCCGGGTGCTGACCCTCAATGCATCCTCGCCGACCAATTCGGTGTGGGCCAAGCCCAGCCCGGTCGACGGCGGCGCCAACGGCGCACCGGACAGCCAGTACCTGCTTCCCAACGCCGGCCCGTTGGCCCCGATCCTCAACGACCAGGGCATCGGCTCCGGAGCGTTGTTCTGCAGCGACCAGAATCTGCTGGCCAACGGTGAGGTCATGGTGCCCGGTGGCACCGATTACTACGCCGAGCCGCAGGTGCCGGGCACACCGTTCGGTGTGGTCGAGCTGCAAGGGCTGAAGAACACCCGCATCTTCGACCCGGGTACGTCCAACTGGTACGAGTCGGGTGAGATGAACTTCGGGCGCTGGTACCCGAGCTTGATCACCATGGGCAACGGCAACGTGTTCGTGGGCAGCGGGGTGACGAAGCTGGTCAAGCCCGTCTACACCACCCCCCAGAATGCCCTGCTGTCGGGGACCAACGTCGAGCAGACGGAGACCTTCGACATCAAGACCGGGAAGTGGACGACCAACTCGGCGAGCGCCGACCATTCGCTGCCGCTGTTCCCCCGCCTGCACCTGCTGCCCGACGGCCACGTCTACTACGACGCCGGCGGTCAGACCTTCAACCCGTTCGGCCAGTCCTACGACGAGGCGTTGTGGAACATGACCGCCTCGTACAACCCGGCCACGCAGAACTGGACCGATCTGGGCGTGCCCTTTGGTATCTCCACCAACGCCAACCATCCGCTCAACACGTCGCTGACCGCCGGGTTCCGGGGTTCGTCGTTCTCCATGATGATGCCGCTCGTCCCGGATGCGAACGGCAACTACACCAACGCCCGGTTCCTCTCCGCCGGCGGTGTGCTCGGCACATCGCCGGGGACCTACCTGGCCAATGCGTCGAGCATCATGAACACGGTCACCACGACGGGCGGAACGGAGCACTTCTCGTCGCAGGCGACCGGCGCCCTCAACAACGCCCGCTGGTTCTCCACCGGGGTGGTGCTGCCCACGGGCCAGACCATCGCCTTCAACGGCGGCAACCGCGACGACGTGCTGCTGCCGGGCACCAGCTTCCCGGTAACACAGGCGGAGATGTTCGACCCGGCGACCAACCAGTGGACCCCACTGGCCGCCGCTGGCGACCCCCGCACCTACCACAACACCGCCGTGCTCCTGCCCACCGGGCAGGTCCTCGTCGGCGGCCATTCGCCCATCTCCACCGGCTACGCCTACAACACCACCCTCCCGGGTGGCTTCATCAAGGCCTTCCGCGACCCGTCGTTCCAGATCTACAACCCCCCGTACCTGGAGTGGGGTATCCCCCAGCCGAAGATCTCCAGCGTCACCGGGACCACCACCGTGAAGCTGCCCAGCGGCCAGTTCGACAACGCCGCCAACGGCAGCTCGTTGACCATCCAGACGCCCCAGGCGGCCAGCCTCGACAACGTGACGTTGATCCGCAACACGGCACTCACCCATGAGGTCGACGGCGACCAGCGCAGCGTCGTGGTGCCCGTCACATCCCGCACCGATCACAGCGTCACCGTCTCGGTGCCGTCGGGCAACGTCGTCCCCCCCGGGCCGTACATGCTCTTCGTCAACCAGAAGACGGCCAAGGGTGACGTCCCCTCGGTGGCCAAGCAGCTCTTCGTCGGAGCACAGCCCGCCCCGACCCCGGCCGCCCCGCCGAGCGCCGGCCTGACCGCCGCCCAGTACAACACGCTGCTGACCAACAACACCCCGCAACAGCTCGGCACGCTGCTCAACTTCCTCGGCGGCAACCCCGGGGGCACCGGCGGCGCCGTGCCAACCACGCCGAGCAACCCGGCCAAGACACCGGCGGCCCCGCCCGCGCCCGGCGCCATGTCTCCCTTGGCCGGCCTGACCAACCTGCTGAAGTGGTGATCGGGAGCGGTCAGCCGGCGGTCCGGGCGGCGCTGTCGTCCTCGGTGTGGATGTCGAAGGGCCGATAGGAGCGAGCCTCGATCGTCAGACCGCCCTGACCATCGAACGCCAGGGCCGCCTCGCCGGCGAGGAGCCGCCGGAGCGGCTCGCCGGCCATCTTCGCCCGCCAACCGGAGTTGAGCCGGGAGGCAGGGTCGCCGCGCAGGAAGGTCCCGATGTCCCATCGGGTAGCCAGCAGGGCGGCGTCGAGATGGCGCTCCCGCCCCAGTTGCGCCACCCACGCGGCGGCCAGGGCCACCGCCGGGCGCATCTCCCTGGGCACCTCGTCGGTGGGCGGAACAACGAGCTGATCGCCTCTGAGAGTCTTGCCGTGCGCCACCGCGGCCAGGACGCCGTCGACGACGACGGGGCGCATGTGGCGGCCGTCCAAGCCCCGGCACCGCTCGAGGGCGGCGGGGGTGGTCGGGGCACTCTGGGCGATCGACTGGAGGGCCAGGTCGGGCAGGACGCTGCGCAGCGGCTGGTCCAACTCCCGCGCCCGCTCGTCGCGCCAGGCCGCCACCGCCTGGGCGACGCCCCGGGCGGAACCCTGCAGCTTGCGGCTGTCGCGAAGCTTCCACCACGCCTTCGCCGGGTCCGGTGTGCTGTGGGAACGGAGGCGCAGCCCCTCGCACTCCTCCTCGGCCCAGGCTCGCCGCTCCCTTGTCTCGAGGTCGGAGACGAGGGCGTCGGCCAACTCGAGCAGGTGGTCGACGTCCGCGGCGGCGTAGGCCAGCTGCGACTCGGTGAGGGGCCGGCGGCTCCAGTCGGTGAGCCGATCGCCCTTGGCCACCTCGATGTCGAGGTAGCCCACCGACAGCGACGCCAGTGACGCCGACGCCCAGCCCACGAAACCGGCAGCCACCTGGGTGTCGAAGAGGCGGGACGGGCCCCGCCCGCAGACCAGGTCGAGGACCTCGAGATCCTGATCGGCGGCGTGAGCAACCATCGTCCCGGGGCCGGCCAGGACCTCCGCCAGAGGACTGATGTCCACGGCCTGAGGGTCGATGAGCGCCACCCCCGCCGGTCCCTCGGAGTCGGCCGCCCACGCCACCTGGACCAGCGCCACCTTCGGCCAGTACGTCCGCTCCCGATGGAACTCGGTGTCGAGCGCGTAACGATCGGCACTCCCGAGGCGGTCGATGACCGCCATCAGGACCTCCTTGTCGACGATGAGCTCCACGGCGCTCACGACGCCTCCACCGTCCATGTCCGCAGCTGGGCGAGGCTCTTGGACAGCAGACGGGAGACCTGCATCTGGCTGATGCCGATCCGGCGGGCAATCTCGCTCTGGCTGCAGCCGCACCCGAAGCGCAGGGCCAGCACCTCCCGTTGGCGGTCCGGTAGCCGGTTGAGCAGGGGCGAGAGGCTGACCCGGCTTTCGACCTCCGCCAGGTTGGTGTCGGGCCGGCCCAGCCGGGTCCTGACTCCGTGGCCGTCGCCACCGGTCGGGGACGGGGGCTCCAGGGGGGCGTTGTGGCGCAACCCGCCGGCGTCGACCGCCTCGACCACCTCCTCGATCGTGGCGCCCAAGTCGGCGGCGATCTCCGAGATGGCCGGCGATCGGCCCAGGTCCTGACTCAGCTGGTCGATGCTCTGCTGCACCCGGAGGTGGAGGTCATGGACCCGACGGGGCAGGCGCACCGACCAGCTCCGGTCCCGGAGGTGCCGTTTGAGCTCGCCCAGGATGGTGGCCGACGCGAACGTGGTGAGCGCCACCCCCCGGTCGGGGTCGAAGCGGTCCACCGCCTTGACCAAACCGATCATGGCCACCTGGTTGAGGTCATCGAGCTCCTCGCCCCGCTGGGCGAAGCGGGCGGCCAGCGAGTAGGCCAGCCCCTGATAGGCGACGACCGTCCCGTTGCGCGCCTCGGCTTCCTCTGGGTGTTCCTCGCTGGCGCCGACACCGCAATGCCGGGCCGCGGCCGCTGACGACGCCAGCACCCCCACCTCCTTGTCGATGGCGATCCTACCGTCCGGCCGCCAGGGACCGCGGCACGTGCAGCGATCGGCTCAGCCGCCGTAGTTCATCCTGGTGTCCTCCATGCGCAGCACCTCGACGTCGTCGGCCGGAGCCGCACAGTCGACGACCTCGCCGACGAACAGGGTGTGGCTACCGAGGTCCAGACGGTGCCGGACCTCGCAGTCCAGCCAGGCGGCGGCGCCGGAGAACACCGGCGCACCCGTGCGGGCGGCGAACACGTCGAAACCGTTGAGCGCCCCCGTCGGGCCGTCGCGTTCGGCGGGGCGGACGAACTTGCGGACCACCGCCCGGTCGGAGCGGCGCAGGATGCAGACGGTGAACGCCCC
>JALYVP010000461.1:0-445 GCA_030853185.1 Actinomycetota bacterium
GCGGAGAGATGGGGGGGGGCTTGAGCGGCCAGAGCCGCGCCCACCTGGTCCGCCAGGGTCACGGCCACCAGCGATCGCTCCCGGGTGAGGACCGCGCCTGGTCGGGGGCGGACCACGAAACGCCCGACCACGGCGCCCTGGCTCAGCACCGGAAGGGCGACGAGCTTCGACTGATCCCCCGTCGTGGCCGGACGCGGACCGGCACCAGCGGGCGCCGGTAGGCGCAAGGTGCCATCCCGGTCGATGAAGCGAAGGCCGGCGTCCTCGTCCTCGGTCGAGAACGAGGAATCGGCTGCGCCCAGCACGGTTGTGATCTGGTCGGCCACGGCGCCGATCATCATCACCAGTTCCTCACCGTGGGCCAGGCGGCCCGCTGCCTCCCGGACCCGGCCCAGGTCGCCGCCCGCGCCGCCGTCCGCAGGCGCTTCCGGCCGCGGCGCCGATC
>JALYVP010000461.1:455-2098 GCA_030853185.1 Actinomycetota bacterium
CCCGGCCCAGGGCGCCGCCCGCGCCGCCGTCGAGGCGGCGCTGGCGGATGACGCGCAGTGCCAGTTCGCCGGTGACCAGGCCGACCACGACGAGCAGGACAGCCGTGGCCACATCGGATCCGTGGGTGATGGTGAAGTGCTCATACGGCTCCGTGTCGAAGAACGTGAACCCGCAGGCGCTTCCGGCCGCGGCGCCGATCACCGCCGCTCGGCGGCCGACCAGGGCGACCACCGCGGTGGCGGCCACCAAGGCAAGGGCCACGTCGACGCTCGGATACGACCGTCTGGCCGGGATCCAGGCTACGGCGACGATCAAGGCGCCCATGGCGCCGAGGAGGGCAACGGCCACGCTCACCACCGGCCTCGAGCGGCGGGCGCGCTGCGCTCCCCGTCGCCGGTGCATCAGGCCCGTTCGGTGCACCGTGCCCATGGGTGAAGTATAGGGAGCCCGATGCCATGGACGGCCGGTCGTGGTGTCAACCGTTGCCGGCCCGCATGCCTGACAGCAACAGGTCGAGGGCCTGGTCGCTGCGCCGATTGAGGGTCTCCACCGTTCCCAGCCACGTGGCGATGGCCCCGGAGATGGTGGCCACGACCATCCAGGATATGAACTCCGGGCCGGGGCGGGCCACAAGCTCCCCGTGGCGCTGACCCTCGGCGACGATCTCGGTGACCAGGACCCGCAGGTCGGGCTGGCCCTTGCGGGTCCCGGCCTCCAGGCTCACGGTCTGGAGATACTCCTGGGCCAGTTCCCGGAGGGCGGCACCGCTTTCCGCCCAGGTGGCGCACATCGTGCGCGACACCACCTTCAGGGCCTCGCCGGAATCCACCGGTCGGCTGGCCGCGACGGCGTCACGGGCCCGGCCGGCCAGGCGGCGGTTGAACTCACCGAGCAGCCCGGCCTTGGTCCCGTAGAGCCGGAAGAACGTGGCTCGCCCCACGCCGGCTCGGCCACAGATGTCGTCGACACTGACCAGGTCATAGCCTTGTCCGGCGAACAGATCCAGGGCAGCCTCATAGAGCCGGTCCCGGTTGCGCTTCTTGCCGGCTTCCCGGCGGGACCCGGCGACGCCCTCAGGGGCGCAGCCGCTGGGGTCGAGCTCCGAGCTCTCCGTCGATCCGGTCGCCGTCATCGGATCGATGGTAGGAGACCGGCGCCGGCGATCGGCCCGGAGCGCGAAGTACCCCAGCCTTCGCTAGGTGCCGGCCGGTGACGTCAGGTCGTAGAGGGTGACGCCACCGACCGTCCGGGCCGCGAAATGAGCCTCGACCCAGGTGCTGATGGCGGACGAGTCCGACCTCGTGCTCCGTCCGGGGCCGCCTCCCCCTCTCCCGCCGCCGATGAAGTAGTGGACCTTGCCTTGGGCCACGTCCTTCTCGAAGGCGGCGAGCGTCGGGTAGGGGTCCGTCCCGTTGAAGCCGCCGATGGCCATGACCGCCCTGCCGGTGGCCAGCTGATATCCCGACGCCGACTCGGATCCGACGGCGGCCGCCGTCCAGGTGTAGCTCGACGCGTTCGCATCAAGGGCGGCGGTCACGGCCGGGCCCGGGATGCTGCCCGAGAGGAGCCCGCCCCCGGCCCCGGC
Source organism: Actinomycetota bacterium (assembly GCA_030853185.1). Classification (GTDB taxonomy): domain Bacteria; phylum Actinomycetota; class Acidimicrobiia; order Acidimicrobiales; family Palsa-688; genus JALZAH01. The sequence goes on from JALYVP010000461.1 coordinate 2,042, forward strand.
ACCGAAGCGGCCGCCGGTGGCCCGTCCGCCGGCCGGCCGGGCCCGACACCTCCGAAG
>JALYVP010000016.1 GCA_030853185.1 Actinomycetota bacterium
GGGCATGGACATCTCGATCGTCACCACCGCACGCACCAACGCCGAGGGTCGAGCTTTGCTCGATGCCTTCGGGTTCCCGTTCCGCAAGGAAGGCATCAGCTGATGGCCAAGAAGGCGCTCATCATCAAGTCGCAGCGCAAGCCCAAGTACAAGGTCAGGGCATACACCCGGTGCCGGCGCTGTGGGCGGCCCCATTCGGTGTTCCGCAAGTTCGGACTGTGTCGGATCTGCCTGCGCGACCTGGCCCATGCGGGCGAGGTCCCCGGCGTGACCAAGGCCAGTTGGTAGAGGAGGCGCGGCGATGACGATGACTGATCCCATCGCGGACATGCTGACCCGGGTCCGCAACGCCAACGTGGCGATGCACGACACGGTGCGCATGCCCTCCTCCAAGGTCAAGGAGGCCTTGGCGGCCGTTCTCGTCCGGGAGGGTTACATCGAGGGTTTCGACGTGGCCCAGCCGGCTGAGCGCCCGGGAAGGGTGCTCGAGATCACCATGAAGTACACGCCCGACCGGGCCCGGACCATCTCGGGGATCCGGCGCATCTCCAAGCCCGGGCTGCGGGTGTACCTCGCCGCCGACAAGCTGCCGCGGGTGCTCGGCGGGCTCGGTGTCGCCGTCCTATCGACCAGCCAGGGACTCATGACCGACCGCGAGGCGCGCCGTCGCCGGGTCGGTGGCGAGATCCTCTGCTACGTATGGTGAGGAAGCAACCATGTCACGCGTAGGCCGCAACCCCATCCCTGTCCCCTCCGGGGTCGATGTCGCCATCGCCGGTCGCCATGTGACCGTGAATGGCCCCAGGGGTACGCTCGAGCGGGATCTTCCCGGCGAGATCACGGTTCGCCTTGCAGAAGGGGACGGAGCCGGCGGCACCCTCCTCGTCGAGCGGCCCAACGATGAGCGCCACAACCGGGCCCTGCACGGTCTGACCAGGAGCCTGCTCAACAACATGGTGCTCGGCGTATCCAACGGCTTCGACAAGCAGCTCGAGATCGTCGGTGTCGGGTACCGGTGCATCGCCCGGGGGGCCGACCAGATCGAGCTGGCCCTGGGCTTCAGCCACCAGGTGGTCGTCAACGCCCCCGACGGCATCACCTTCGAGGTGCCCCAACCGACCCGCATCCAGGTCAGGGGCATCGACAAGGAGTTGGTCGGCCAGGTGGCCGCCAACATCCGCAAGATCCGCAAGCCCGAGCCCTACAAGGGCAAGGGCGTCCGCTATGCCGGCGAGCGGGTTGTCCGCAAGGCCGGCAAGGCCGCCAAGTGACGAGCGCCAGGTAACCAGCCTATGACTTCCACCAGCAAGGACAAGCAGCGGGCCCTGGCCCGCCGGCACCATCGGGTGCGCAAGAAGGTGAGCGGCAGCGCGGCGCGCCCCCGTCTCGCCGTGTTCCGTAGCAACCGCCACATCATCGCCCAGGTCATCGACGACCGCAGCGGCCACACCTTGGCCGCGGCGTCGTCGGTCGAGCCCGACCTGCGTTCCGGGGCGACGGGCAACCGGGCCGCGGCCACCGTCGTCGGTCGTCTGGTCGCCGAGCGGGCCAAGACCGCCGGGGTGTCGAAGGTCGTCTTTGACCGGGGCGGGTTCATCTACCACGGGCGGGTCGCCGCCGTCGCCGAAGCGGCACGCGAAGCCGGACTGGAGTTCTGAAGGACATGGCAGATCAGCAGTACGAAGACCGGACCATCAAGGTCAACCGGGTAGCCAAGGTCGTCAAGGGCGGGCGCCGGTTCTCCTTCGCCGCCCTCATGGTCATCGGCGACGGCCGGGGCAACGTGGGCCTGGGTTACGGCAAGGCCAAGGAAGCCGGGCTGGCCGTCCAGAAAGGCATCGAGGAGGCCAAGAAGAACCTCTTCTCGGTCCCCCTGGCCGGCGGTACGATCACCCACCCCATCATCGGGGAGGCCGGCGCCGGGCGGGTCATGCTCAAGCCTGCCGCCCCCGGGACCGGCGTGATCGCCGGTGGCGCGGCCCGGGCCATCCTGGAGATGGCCGGCATCCACGACATCCTGGCCAAGTCGCTCGGCTCGTCGAACAGCATCAACGTGGCTCAGGCCACCGTGGCCGGCCTGCGCGGCCTGAAGCGGCCCGACGAGATCGCCCGCCTGCGGGGCAAGTCGCCCGAGGAGGTCGCTCCTGCCGGCATGCTCCGGGCCTACCAGGAGAGCCAGCGGGGCCCTCACGTTCCCAATGAGGTGGCCTGAGTGCCCCAGATCCGGGTGACCCAGATCCGCTCCGGCATCGGCACCAAGCCCAAGCACCGGGGAACGCTCCGGGCGCTCGGCTTGCGTCGCGTGGGCCAGTCCAACGTGCTGCCCGACCGCCCCGAGATCCGCGGCATGATCGCCCGGGTGCCCCATCTGATCACGGTGGAGGCCACCGAGGACGCCTTCGTGCCCGCCGTGACGAGGGCCGGCCGGGCGTCGAGTTCGGTGTCGGCGCAACACTCCGTGTCCGAGTCAACCGAGGAGTCATCATGAAGCTCCACGACCTTCAGCCTGCGCCCGGTTCGTCCCGCCCCCGGCGGCGCGTGGGCCGGGGCATCGCCGGCAAGGGCGGCAAGACCGCCGGGCGAGGCACCAAGGGTCAAGGCGCCCGGGGCCAGATCAGGCCCGGCTTCGAGGGCGGACAGCTCCCCCTCAAGCAGCGGATTCCGAAGCTGAAGGGCTTCAAGAACCCGTTCCGGGTGGAATACGTCGTCGTCAACCTCGATGCGCTCGAAGGCATCGCCGGTGACAGCGTGACCCCGGAGACCCTCCGGGCCGCGGGCCTGGTCCACAAGCACGGGCTGGTCAAGGTGCTCGGGGGGGGAACGCTGACCCGGTCCCTCACGGTCTCGGTCCATGCCGTGTCGCGTAGCGCCGGCGACGCCATCACCGCGGCCGGCGGCCGGGTGGAGATCCTTCCTCCTCCCTTCGGCAACGGCCGTCCTCCGGCGAAGGGCAATGCCCTCACCAACCGCTGATGCCCGGTGTCTGAACGCCGCCTGGCTGTATCCCGAGCCGACCGCTAGGTTGCCACTGACGTCGTGGGAGACTCATAGATGCTGAGCATGCTGAACAACCTGACGAACATGTTCCGCGTCGCGGACCTTCGCAAGAAGGTGCTGTTCACCCTCACCATCATCGGGGTGTATCGCCTCGGCGCCAACATCCCCTGCCCCGGCATCAGCTACTCGGCGGTGCAGGCCGTCACCTCGTCGAGCAAGACCGGCGGGACCATCAGCCTGCTGAACCTGTTCTCCGGTGGCGCCTTGACCAAGGTGGCCATCTTCGGGTTGGGCATCATGCCCTACATCACCGCATCGATCATCATCCAGTTGCTCCAGGTGGTGATCCCCAAGTTCGAGCAGTGGCGCGACGAGGGGCCGACCGGGGTCAAGAAGCTCACCCAGGTCACCCGGTACCTGACCATCGCCTTGGCCCTGATGCAGTCGACCGGCCTGGTGTATGCCTTCCACTCCGGCGGCAGCGCCATCGGGGCGGGGGTCAACACCCAGAACCTCATCCCTCACTTCACCATCCCCCGAGTCCTGCTCATCGTGCTGTCCATGACGGCGGGGACCGTCGTGGTCATGTGGCTGGCCGAGCTCATCACGCAGAGAGGTGTCGGTCAGGGCATGTCCCTGCTCATCTTCGTCAACGTGGTCGCCACCCTGCCGGCGGGGGGCAACGCGGTGCGGACCACGGCCGGGCTGCCCAAGTTCATCATCATCCTCCTCATCTCCGTCGCCCTGCTGGTGGCCATCGTCTTCGTCGAGCAGGGCCAGAGGCGGATCCCGGTGACGTTCGCCAAACGGGTGGTGGGTCGGCGCATGTACGGCGGGCAGAGCACCTACATCCCGATGAAGGTCAACACCGGTGGTGTGGTGCCGATCATCTTCGCCAGCTCGGTGCTCTACATCCCCATCCTGGCCTCCAACGTCCTGCCCAGCAGTGGTTGGGGCAAGACCGCCCAGACGTGGATCTCCAACCACCTGGCCCAACCCAATGACCTGATCTACATCGCGCTGTACGGGCTGTTGATCCTCGGTTTCGCCTACTTCTACGCCGCCATCACCTTCGACCCCCATCAGCAGGCGGACGTGATCCGCAAACAGGGTGGCTACGTTCCGGGCATCAGGCCGGGGCCACCGACGGAGCGGCACCTGCAGACCATCCTCAACCGGATCACCCTCCCCGGCGCGTTGTTCCTGGCCGCCATCGCCCTGCTCCCGTCGCTGATGCTGGCCCTGTGGAACGTCCACAACTACCCGTTCGCGGGCACCACCCTCCTCATCGCCGTGGGTGTGGCCCTCGAGACGATGAAGCAGGTCGACAGCCAGCTCATGCTGCGCAACTACGAGGGCTTCCTGAGATAAGTGAACCCGGGAGCGAGGCTGATCGTCCTCGGCAAGCAGGGAGCGGGGAAAGGGACGCAAGCCGTCAGGCTGTCCCATCACTATGTGGTGCCCCACATCGCGACCGGTGACACGTTCCGCTCCGCAGTCCGCTCAGGCTCGGAGTTCGGCCTGAAGGCCAAGCAGTATCTCGACGCCGGCGACCTGGTTCCAGACGACATCGTCATCGGCGTCGTCACCGAACGCCTGACCCATGACGACACCACCCACCGGGGGTTCATCCTCGACGGGTTCCCCCGCACCGTGCAGCAGGCGGAAGCACTGGTCGACATCCTCGCTCCCCACCAGATCGACCTGGTGGCCAACCTGGACATCGACAACGAGACCGTCCTGACCCGCCTGGCCGCCCGGCGGGTCTGCAGCGACTGCGGCGCCAACTACAGCGTCACCGACAACCCGCCGCGTGTGAAAGACATCTGCGATGTCTGTGGTGGTGAGGTGGTGCAGCGCGACGATGACACCGAGACCGCAATCCGGCGACGCCTCGAGCTCTACGAGCGGGAGACGGCGCCGCTCATCTCGTGGTACGACGGGCGGGGCATGCTGGCCACCATTCCCGCCGTCGCCTCCCCCGACGAGGTCACCGACAAGGTGGTCACCGAGGTCGACCGGCGCCAGGCCCCCGGGATCGCCGGGTGAGCGGCTCCGGGGGAACAGACCTCCCCGCTCCCGTGTTGGTCTAGTCGTGCGCAGGAACGCCGAGGAGATCGCCAAGATGCGCAAAGCGGGCCGGGTGGTGGCCGAGATGCACGACGCCACCAGGGCCGCGGCCAAGCCCGGCGCCACCACCGCCGACCTGGACCGGGCGGCTCAGGCGGTGCTCGAGCGGCGGGGGGCCCGGAGCAACTTCCTCGGCTATCACGGGTTCCCGGCAGTGATCTGTGCCTCCCCCAACAACATGATCGTCCACGGCATACCCGGGTCGTACCAACTGGCCGACGGTGACATCATCTCCATCGACTGCGGGGCGATCGTCGAGGGCTACCACGGGGATGCCGCCTTTACCATGGGGGTCGGCCAGATCGGCCCCGACGCCGAGAAGCTGCTCCGGGTCACCGAAGAGAGCCTGTGGGCGGGCATCACCCAGATGACCGACGGCAACCGCCTCCACGAGATCGGCCTGGCCGTGCAGCAGGTGGCCGAGGGTGCCGGCTTCTCGGTCGTCCGGGAGTACGTGGGCCACGCCATCGGCACCGCCATGCACGAGCAACCCCAGGTCCCCAACTACTGGCCGGGCCGCCCTGGACCGAAGATGCGCTCCGGGATGGTCTTCGCGGTCGAGCCGATGATCAACATCGGTGGCGCCGAGACCGTCACCCTCGACGACGGCTGGAGCGTCCTCACCGCCGACGGCAGCCTGTCGGCCCACTTCGAGCACACCATCGCCGTCACCGACGACGGCCCCGAGGTGTTGACGGTGGGAACAGGAACCTAGCACCTGGACTCACCCCCGGTGGTGGACTACACTTACCCCTCGGCCCTGCGGGCGGCTGGCCATGCCGCGCCTTCCACCGGTCAGGACCGGATCCCCTCGCCCGGACCCCCAGGCATCACGTCCAGCAGGAGCCTTGCGTTGAAAGTTCGTCCCAGCGTCAAACCAATCTGTGAGCACTGCAAGGTCATCCGCCGTCACGGCCGGGTCATGGTGATCTGCACCAACAACGCCCGGCACAAGCAGCGGCAAGGCTGAGAGAAGAGAAGAGATGGCACGCATCGCCGGCGTCGACATTCCGAGAGAGAAGCGCCTCGAGGTCTCCCTCACCTACATCTACGGGGTGGGCCACACCGCGGCGGTGGCCGTCTGCCAGGGGACGAGCATCGATCCCGGAACCAGGGTCCGGGACCTGACCGACGAAGAGGTCACCCGCCTGCGCACCTGGATCGACGCCAACCTGAAGGTGGAGGGCGACCTCCGCCGGGACACGTCGACCGACATCAAACGCAAGATGGAGATCGGCTCCTACCAGGGCATCCGCCACCGCCGGGGTCTCCCGGTGCGGGGTCAGCGGACCCACACCAACGCTCGGACCCGCAAGGGTCCGAAGAAGACCGTCGCCGGGAAGAAGAAGGTCCGTAAGTAGATGGCCAAGCCGAAGCCGGGCGGGCGCCGCCCCCGTCGCCGTGAGCGCAAGAACGTCACCTACGGGGTGGCCCACATCAAGAGCTCGTTCAACAACACCATCGTGTCGATCAGCGATCCCGACGGCAACGTGCTGGCGTGGGCGTCGGCCGGCAACGTCGGCTTCAAGGGGTCCCGCAAGTCGACGCCCTTCGCCGCCCAGCTGGCCGCCGAGCAGTGCGCCCGCCGGGCCATGGAACACGGGGTCCGCAAGGTCGAGGTCATGGTCAAGGGCCCTGGGTCGGGCCGGGAGACGGCCATCCGCTCGCTGATGAACACCGGGATCGAGGTCGCCGGGATCAAGGACGTGACCCCGATCCCCCACAACGGCTGCCGCCCCAAGAAGCGGCGCCGGGTCTAGGGATCTAGGGAACGGAGAGGTTCGAGAAGTATGGCTCGCTACACAGGTCCTGTCTGCCGGTTGTGCCGGCGGGAGAAGATGAAGCTGTTCTTGAAGGGTCCCAAGTGCGACTCGATGAAGTGCCCGATCGAGCGCCGGCCCTACCCCCCCGGCGAGCACGGCCGCGACCGCATGCGCCAAGGTTCGGAGTACCTGACCCAGCTCCGGGAGAAGCAGAAGGCCCGCCGTATCTACGGCGTCCTCGAGAAGCAGTTCCACAACCTCTACCAGGAGGCCAACCGCCACTCGGGCATCACCGGCGAGAACCTCCTCCGGATGCTCGAGCTGCGCATCGACAACGTGGCCTTCCGGGCCGGGTGGGGCGCCAGCCGCAACCAGTCCCGCCAGCTGGTCCGTCACGGCCATGTCGTGGTCAACGGCAAGCGGGTCGACATTCCCAGCTACCGGGTTCACAAAGGCGACGTCGTGGCCCTCAAGGGAAAGTCGCGCGACCTGATCATCATCCGTCACAACCTCGACACGCTTGACCGCGCCGTGCCGCCCTGGCTGGAAGCCGGCGCCGAGGGCCGCGAGGTCACCGTGCTCGATCCCCCGCTGCGCGAGCACATCGACGTGCCGGTGCGCGAGTCGCTCATCGTCGAGCTTTACTCCAAGTAGCGCTCTCTTCCTGAGGAAGCTGTTCATGCTGATCATCCAACGTCCCACCGTCGAACCTCTCGGCGAGGAGGAGGGCAACCGCCAGCGGTTCGCCTTCGGCCCTCTCGAGCCCGGGTTCGGCCACACCATGGGTGTCGCTCTGCGCCGCACCCTGCTGTCGTCCATCCCCGGTGCCGCCATCACCCAGGTCCGCTTCGATGAGGCGCTCCACGAGTTCACCACCCTGCCGGGGGTCAAGGAGGATGTGACCGACATCATCCTCAACCTCAAGGACGTGGTGCTGCGCTCGGTCATTGATGAGGCGGTCACCCTGCGCATCGACGTGCGGGGCCCCGCCACGGTGACCGCCGGCGACATCGCGCTGAGCGCCGACGTCGAGGTCCTCAACCCGGACCTGGTCATCGCCATCCTCAACGCCAAGGGCCGCCTGGCGGTCGATCTGACCGTCGAGCGGGGCCGGGGCTACGTCTCCGCCGACCGCAACAAGACGTCGACGACGATAGGGGTCATCCCCATCGACTCCATCTTCTCGCCCATCCGGGTGGTGGCCTTCATCGTCGAGCCGACCCGCGTCGAGCAGTCGACGAACTTCGACCGGGTCGTCCTCGACATCACCACCGACAGCTCGATCAGCCCGCGCGAGGCTCTGGCATCGGCGGGCGACACCCTCCGGTCGCTCATCGGTCTGGTCGCCGACATGAGCGACGCCCCCCAGGGCCTCGAGCTCGGTGATGTCGGGGCCTCGACCAGCGGGTCGCCCGACTTCGATCTGCCCATCGAGGACCTCGATCTGTCCGAGCGGCCCCGCAACTGCCTCAAGCGGGCCCAGGTCAACACCGTCGGCGAGCTCGTCGGCAAGAGCGAGGACGACCTGCTGGCCATCACCAACTTCGGCCAGAAGTCCCTCGACGAGGTGCTGGCCAAGCTCGACGAGCGGGGCCTGTCCCTGCGCAACAGCGCCACCAGAGAGGTCTGAGCGATATGTCCGGTGTCCCGGGAAGGCCCAAGAAAGGCCGCCGCTTCGGTGGCAGCTCCGCCCACCAGAAGGCCATGATGGGCAACCTGGTGGCCTCGCTGATCGCCGCCGAAGCCATCGTGACCACCGAGGCCAAGGCCAAAGCCCTGCGCCCCGTCGTCGAGAAGTGCATCACCAAGGCCAAGAAGGCCCACGCCGACCAGGAGCGCAGCGTCCACCTCCAGCGCCAGGTCGTGGCCTTCATCAGGGACAAGGACATGGCGTCCAAGTTGTTCTCCGACATCGGTCCCCGCTACGAGGATCGGGCGGGTGGTTACACCCGGATCCTCAAGCTCGGCCCGCGCCACGGTGACAACGCTCCCATGGCTCGCATCGAGCTGATCTGATTGAAGATCTGACCCTCTTCGCCCCCGAGGCCGGCGCTCGGGCACCGGGGGCGGTGACGGTGCAGCCAACGGTCGGGGTCCGGCTCCTGGTCTCCTATCTGGGCACCGACTTCCGTGGGTTCGCGGCCCAGCCCGCTCAGGTGACGGTGGCGGGGGTCCTCGCTGCCGCCCTCGAACGCCACCTGCGCCATACGGTCGAGTTGACCGTCGCCGGCCGGACCGACGCTGGGGTTCATGCGTGGGGGCAGGTGGTGTCGTTCGTGGCTCGGGCCGACGTCGACGTGACCGCCCTGGCCCGCTCCCTGAACCGGGCACTGCGCCCCTCGATCGTCGTGCGGGAGGCGGAGCTGAGCCCTGCGGGTTTCAACGCCCGGCACTCGGCGACCGGGCGCCGCTACCGCTACACGATCGTCAACCGGCCCGTCCCCGACCCGTTCTGGGCGGCGACCGCCTGGCACGTGGGGCGGCCCCTGGACGTGAGGGCCATGCGATTGGGCTGCGATCCTCTCTTCGGCGAGCATGACTTCTCGTCGTTCTGCCGGCGTCCGCCGGTCGGCTCGCTGGTCCGCTTCGTGCGCCGCGCCCATTGGGAGGACAGGGGGGAGGGGATCCTCCGCTTCGAGATCGAGGCGTCCTCGTTCTGCCAGCAGATGGTCCGCTCGCTCGTCGGGACCCTGGTCGACATGGGTCTGGGGCGGCGCCGGGCGGGAGAGATGAGCGGCATCCTCCGGGCCCGGGACCGGGCCGCGGCCGGCCAGATAGCTCCCCCGCACGGGCTCTGCCTCTGGGAGGTCACCTACGGTGACGGCCTCGGGGAGGTCACCTACCGGGGCCCGGAAAGCGGCTGACGGGAGATGGCCCGCCAGGGCGCCGGCCCCCGGAGCGTGAGCAGGGCCGGATCCCCGCCGGGCCGCCCCAGGCCGATGACCTCGGCTCGGTCCTCGACGATCCGATTGACCTCCAGGACCAAGAAGCCGTCCACCAGGCTCAGGTAGCGGGCCCACACCTGGGCCAGCCAGGTCGGCGCCAGGCTGACGGCGGCGCCGCCGTCCTCCTCGGCCACCCCCGAGGAGGTGGCGATGGTCACCGATGACCGGCGGCCGGGGCCCAGCCACCGCTCGAGGATCCGGGCCGAGCGCCCGACTGTCGCCGCTTCCAAGATGACGGCCTCGCTGGTGCCGGCGGCATAGCGGGCCCCCACGGTGTGCGCCACCTCGAGCTGGAGGCGGCGTTCCAGGGCCGGGTCGAGCACGCCCAGGAGCCGGGCCAGGGGATCATCGGATGCCTGCGCCACCCGGCGGCTGACGGTGTCACCCGGATGGCGCCGGGCGAGCACCAACACCCGGGGGTCATCCCGATACGTCCGCCACGCCCCGGAGACGACCTCGCAGCCCTCCCCGGCCAGGTCATCGGCGCGCTCCTCGGCGGCGGCGCGGGGCGGGTCGCCCTTCGTGATGGGCGCGAGGCGGCCGGCGCCGCGATGGTCGGGTGTGGACAGCACCCCGTCCTCCCAGCGCAGACGATGGGAATGGCCCCGGCAGTCGACGCTCAGCTCAACCGGGGGGACGCCCGCCCACCACGACGCCGCCGGCCCGGTCATGTCAGCTCCAAGCTGATCGACAGGGAGTGACGGGGTCCGGTGACGGCCAGGGTCAGCTCGCCGGCGGCGGGATCCAGCGCCGGGACCAGGGCCCAGGCGAGGGCGTCGCCGACGCCGGGAGCCCGACCCACGCCGGCGTACCAGCCGCCCACGTCGTCGGTGGCGGTGAACGACAACGGAACGTCGAGGGGGGTGGGCCACGGGCACACGCCGAGAACCCGAAGATGGGTGACATCGGCGGCGAGGGTGTCGATGCGGACCACGACCCCGTCGACGACGGCCGGCGATGACAGGAGGGGCCAGACGCCGCGGCGACCGACCCGGGCCCGGCCGTCGAGCACGGTCAGGATCCGAGGGTCCATCCCGGCGCCGTCGTCGAAGCCGAGGGCGACCTCGTCGATGCGGGCAGCCTCGACCGCGCCGGGGGCGCCGGCGGTGATGGCGCCGGTGGCCACCAGGGCGTCGATCGCCGGACCGGCATCGCCGTCGCTGTCTGCGGTGCCGTCAAGCAGGAGCAGAGCCAGCCGGGCGGTCACCAGGCCGCGGAGGTAGTGCTCCACGGGGGAGCGGCCGTGGGGGACGGCCTCGATCGGGTCGCCGGGCGACTCGTAGAGCGCCAGGCGGACGGGGCGCTCCCTGCCGCCGCTGAGCTCCAACCAGGACGCCTCGGCGGGGACCGGCGGGCGCAGGTCGGCGGTGAAACCGTCGGCGCCCGGCTCCGCTGTGGGGGTCAGGGCGTAGGTCGTCCCGGCGTCATCGGTGACGACCACCGACTCCAGCCGCCGGGCCGGGGAGGCGCCACCGTCCGGTCCGGCGACCACCAACCGACCCTCGAGCCGGGCCTCGGCCCCGTCGGAGATGATGGCGTCCACGTGGAGCGAGGCGCCCGGAAGGTCGATCGTGGCCGGGCCGACGGCCGCCACGCAGGGCGTGGTGGCCGCCGAAGGGTCCTCCGCTGACCGTCGGGGCTTCGAGGGAGGCCGAAGGGCGCCGACGCCAACGTCGTCCCGCAGGGCCAGGGCCTGGCTCAGGTCACGCTGCAGGTGCCCGGTGGTGCCGGCGTCGAGGAGCCCGCCCCCGGCGATGGCTCTCAGGGCAGCGAGCGGGGAGGGGCCAGGGCGGGCCCGGGTCAGGGCCTCCTCGAGCAGGAGGCGCAGGTACCGCTCGGGCCCAGCCTCATCGTCCACCGTCACAGCCTGCCAGCCGCTGCGGCGCCGGGCTGCTCACCCGAGGGACTCGGCCCGGTACCCGGCGGCGGTCAAGGCGCCAATGACCTCCACCCGCTGAGCCTCGTTGCGGGTCTCGACGGTGACCAGGACCTCCACCTCGCTGAGATCGAGGGCGCGACCACTGCGGTGGTGGCCGACCTCGAGGACGTTGACCCCCTGGCGGGCCAGCTCGGCGGTGAGTGACGCCAGGGCGCCGGGCCGGTCGTCGATGATGATCCGGAGCACCAGGTACCGGCCGGCCGCAGCCAGGCCGTGGTTGATCAACTTGGTGAGCAGGAGCGGGTCGACGTTGCCCCCGGACAGCACGGCGACGGCCGGGCCGTGACCTCCGATCCGCCCGGTCAGGATGGCGGCCAGGGCGGTGGCGGCGGCCGGTTCGACGATGGCCTTGGTGCGCTCGACGAGCAGCAGCAGGGCCCGGCTGATCTCCTCCTCGTCGACGATGACCACCTCGTCGACGAAGGCGGCGGCGTGGGCCAGGGTCAGCGCCGACACGGTCCCGACGGCAATGCCATCGGCCATCGTGGCCATCGACCCCAGCGTGACGGGCCGGCCCTCGGCCAGGGCCGAGGTCAACGTCGGGGCGCCGGCGGCCTCGACCCCGACGACCCGTACCGCCGGGTGGGTGGCCGCCAGGGCCGCCGCCACCCCGGCCAGCAGCCCGCCGCCCCCGACGGGCACCACGACCACCTCGGCCCCGGGTGCCTGGTCGCCCAGCTCCAGACCCAACGTGCCCTGCCCGGCGATGATGTCGGGATCGTCGAAGGGGGGCACGAGGACGGCCCCGGACCGTGCCGCCTCGGCGGCGGCGGCCTCGATGGCGTCATCGACGGTGTCGCCGGCCATGCGCACCGTCGCCCCGTAGTTTCGGGTGGCCTCGGCCTTGGGCAGCGCGGCCCCGCTCGGCATGTAGATGGTGGACCGGCGTCCGGTCAGGTTGGCTGCCAGGGCCACGCCCTGGGCGTGGTTGCCGGCCGATGCGGCGACGACGTCCACCCCGGGGGGCAGCTGGACGATGCGGTTGTAGGCGCCCCGGATCTTGAACGACCCTGTCCGTTGGCGGTACTCGGCCTTGAGGAGGACCTCCCGGCCGGCGACCTCCGACAGGGAGCGGGTGCTCTCCACCGCGGTGGTGTGGATGACTGACGCCACCCGCCGGCGCGCCGCCTCGATGTCTGCCAGCGCGACCAGGGAGGCGGGTCGTTCACCCGTGGTCAGGTCCGGGCCGGGCGTTGACCACCGTCGTCCGGGCCAGTGCCTCCTCCATGGCGGCGGCGGCCCGGTTGGCCCTCCACGCGGCCAGCTGGGCCTCGGCCTCGGTGTCGTCGGTCCCGTCGCGACGAACCGCGGATCGCTCCTCGCTGCGGACCCACAGGACCAAGAGGCCGATGGAGGCCACGACACCGAGGAGCTCACCCGTGCTCCACATCACCTCGGCGCCCTGATGGAAGTCGCTGAGCGACAACCCCTGAGCTATCGGCCGGTTCTGGCTCTCCAGGGCCATGCCCAGGATCAGGAAGTAGGGCAGGGCGAAGAAGGTGCCGACCATGCGCAGCGGGACTGACGCCGGGCGGGGGAGGGGGTCGGCGCCGATCGCCGGCCAGCAGAACAGCATCCCGACCAGGAGCAGACCGAGGTGCACGGCGTCGTCGACGGAGCGGTGATCGACCGTGGCTTGGAACAGTCCGGTCAGGTACAGCCCGGCGAGAGCCCCCCCGAGCAGGACCCAGCCGACGACCGGGCTGGTGAGGGAGCGGGCCGCCCGGCTGGAGACGAGGGCCCGGATCCGATCCTGCCAATCGGGGGCCGCGGTCCGCCCGGCCAGGGTGAGGGGCGCTCCGAAGGACAACAGGATCGGGGCGATCAGGACCATGAGGGTGTCGTTGACCATGTGGACGGTCACGCTGGTGGCGTCGAAGGCGCTCAGCCCCGAAAGGGTGGCCAGGGCGACGGTGAGGAGCCCGGCGGTGAAGCAACCGGTGCGCCAATCCGCCCAGGCCGGGCCCTCGCCGCCGGCCCGGTGGCGGGCCAGCAGGTACCAGGTTCCGGCGCCGAGCACCACGATCAGACCGGCGATGTCGAAGCGGGCGCGGGTCACCACATCGGCGACGCGAAAGCCGGCCGAGGGGTCGACGACGTGGAAGGGGTTGACCGCGGTGACGAGGTGCACCATCGCCGACCACGGTAGCGCCATGACGGCGTTGTGGAAGCCTGGCCCCTTCCGCCCAGGGTCGGTGCGGGCCTCGGGTTGGGATCGCGGCACGGAGTTGTGTAGAAAGTACGCCAGTGACAGCGATCTCCCCCCCCGCCGCGGCGCCTCCGGATCGTCCGCAGACCGTGATCAGGCCGGTCAACCCGGCCGATTACCGCCCGGCGATGCTCAATGTCGGCGTCATCGTGTGGCTGGCCTCCGAGGTGATGTTCTTCTCCGGCCTCTTCGCCGCCTTCTTCACGCTGCGGGCGTCGACGAAGGTGTGGCCGCCGGCCGGCTACGAGCTCGACGTCACCTCGGTCGGCATCGCCACCCTGTTGCTGATCCTCTCATCGGGAACGATGCAGATGGGGGTGCACCGGGCCATCAAGGGGGACAGGACCGGGTTCCTCGGTTGGCTGGCGCTCACCTTCGCCCTCGGCGCCCTCTTCGTCGGCATGCAGATCTCCGACTACATCGGCCGTAACTTCGGGATCGACTCCAGCGCCTACGGGTCGGCCTTCTACGTGCTGACCGGCGTGCACGCCCTTCACGTGACCGGCGGACTGTTCGGGATGATGATCATGGGTCTGCGAGCCAAGAAGACTCGGCACTTCGGCCACCGCATCGCGCCGGCGGTGGAGTTCCTGTCGTACTACTGGCACTTCGTCGACGTGGTGTGGATCGCCCTGTTCGCCTCTATCTTCCTGCTCAAGTAGGCCGCCGATGCCTTCACCCCACCCCCACCCCCGCCCCCTCTCCCGGCTCCGCGCCCACCTGACCCGCAGGCGGCGGGCCCTGGCGGGCCCCGTCGGCGTCCTGGCCGTCGGCATCATGGCCTTCTCCATCGTTGCTCTGACCGGCGCCACCGCCCACGGCGCCCCCGCGGCGGTGAGCACCGACCCGGCCACGGTCGCCGCCGGCCAGGCCCTCTACAGCGAGCATTGTCAGAGCTGCCACGGTGTCAACGGTGTGGGTGGGGTCAACGGGTCGCCGGAGCTGATCGACACCGGCGCCGCCGCCGCCGACTTCTATTTGACGACGGGGCGCATGCCCCTCAACAACCCCCACGACCAGGCCATCCGGCACCGGCCGTACTTCGATGACGAGCAGATCCGCCAGCTCGACGCCTACGTCAACGCCCTCCCGGGCATCAACCACAGCTCCACCATGGGACCGACGATCCCCACCGTCTCCCAGTTGTGCCCGACCCCTGGCAACGCCAAGGACAACGGGGGCAGCGCCTCAGCCGGACCCTGCGTGCGCCTCACCGACGGCCAGCAGCTGTACCAGCTCGACTGCGCTGCCTGCCACCAGGCCACGGGCGCCGGCGGCATGCTCTCCAAAGGCAACGTCGTGCCCGGCCTGCACAACGCCAACGAGATCCAGGCCGCCGAGGCCATGCGCATCGGGCCCCGGCCCATGCCGATCTTCGGCACCAACCAGCTGAGCGACGACCAGGTCTCGGCGATCGCCCACTACGTCCAGTACCTTCACCACCCGGCCAACCACGGCGGCCTGAGCATCTCCGGGTTCGGTCCGGTAGCTGAAGGTTTCGTGGCTGTCATACTGGGCTTGGCCGTGCTGTTGATGGCTTCACGCTTCATTGGAAACCGAGGATGACGACCACCGACCGAGGATTCGACTCAGAGGGTTCCGCCGTACCGGACCCCGAACGGCGCGCCGGGCTGAACCGCGAGCTCGACCCCACCCACTTCGGCATCGGCGTCGGCGAGCCGTGGCCCGAGGACGTCCCCCGCGACCAGGACGACGACTGGTGGCGCTACCAGGACGACCCGAAGGGGGCCCGGCGAGCCGAGCTGCGCGTCGCCGCCTGCTGGATGCTGACCATGCTGGCCGCAGTCGGCCTGATGATCGTCTTCGTGGCTGGCGGACAGGCCCAGGCCGAAGGAGCGTTGCTCTTCGTCGGCTTCGTGAGCCTCGGTACCGGGCTCATCCTGTGGGCCCGGGACCTGCTGCCCGGCCACGAGATCACGGCCAGCCGCGGCCACCACGACACCTCCACGGTGGAGGAGCGGGACAGCGTCGTCGACTCGTTCACCCGGGTCACCGAGCCGGTCGCCCGCCGACCGTTCCTGTTCCGCATGCTGGGCCTGGTCGGCGGGGTGTTCGGGCTCGCCTTCGTCTTCCCGCTCGCCTCGCTCGGCAAGCGGCCTCACACCACGCTGTACAACTCGGGCTGGGCCAAAGGCTCCCGGCTGGTGACCGAGGACAAACGACCGGTGCGGCCCTCCGACCTGCAACCGATGAGCATCCTCACCGTCTTCCCCGAGAACCTGGTCGACCAGCTCGACACGGCCGAGGCCGCCCAGTCGTCCACGGTGCTCATCAACGTCGGCGACGCCCGACTCAAGTTGCCGGCCAAGAACCAGACGTGGAATGTCGGCAGCCTGGTGGCCTTCTCCAAGATCTGCACCCACGCCGGCTGTCCCGTCGGGTTGTACAACTCCCAGACCCACCAGCTGGTCTGCCCCTGCCACCAGTCCACCTTCGACGTCCTCGAGGCCTGCAACCCGGTGTTCGGACCGGCCTCCAGGTCCCTGCCCCAGTTGCCGTTGACGGTCGACGCCGACGGCTACCTCATCGCCCAGAGTGACTACCGAGAGGCAGTCGGGCCCGGCTTTTGGAACCGCGGATGAGCACAACCAAAGAACGCCTGGCGGCCAAGAAGCGCCGCCACGTCACCAAGACCGCCCTGAACACGGTCGACGACCGCTTCGGCTCGTCGAAGTTCCTCCAGAGCGCCATGGACAAGATCTTCCCCGATCACTGGTCGTTCATGGTCGGCGAGATCGCCATGTACTGCTTCATCATCCTGGTGATCACGGGGATCTACATCGCCCTGTACTACGTGCCGTCGGCCAACGAGGTGGTCTACCACGGCAACTACGCGCCCCTGAGGGGCCAGCACATGTCCGAGGCCTACCAGTCGGTCATGGACCTCTCCTTCAACGTTCGCGGTGGCCTGGTCATGCGCCAGATCCATCACTGGGCGGCCCTGGTCTTCATGGCCGCCGTGGTCTTCCACATGTGTCGAATCTTCTTCACCGGAGCGTTCCGCCGGCCGCGGGAGATCAACTGGATCATCGGCTTCACCCTGCTCATGGTGTCGGTCCTCGAGGGCTTCAGCGGCTACTCGCTGCCCGACGACCTGCTCTCAGGATCGGGTCTCCGGGTCGTCTTCTCGATCATCCTGTCGATCCCGCTCATCGGGACCTGGGTCGCCTTCGACCTGATCGGCAGCCAATGGCCGGGCACCGATCTGCTCAACCGGCTGTTCGTCATCCACGAGTTCCTGTTCCCCCTGCTGATCCTGGGACTCCTGGGCGCCCATCTGGCCATCATCTGGCGCCAGAAGCACACTGACTTCCCCGGCCCCGGCAAGACCGAGACCAACATCCGGGGCAGCCGCCTGTGGCCGCAGTACGCCATCAAGGGCGGGGCCATGATGCTGCTGATCTTCGGCGTCCTGGGTGCCCTGGGCGGCCTGTTCCAGGTCAACCCGATCTGGCTGTACGGCCCCTACAACCCCTACACGGTGTCGGAGGGTTCGCAGCCGGACATCTATGCCGGTTGGCTGGACGGCATGGTCCGCCTGTGGCCCCACTGGGAGTTCCGCTCCTGGGGCCACGAGATCGCCAACCCGTTCTTCCCCGGCATCCTGGTCGCCGGCCTGCTGACCACGATCGCCTTTGCCTGGCCGTGGATCGACAAGCGTATGTACAACGACTACGGCCCCCACAACCTCCTGGACCGGCCCCGGGACAAGCCAGGTCGGACCGCGGTGGGAGCGGCGGCCCTGACGTTCATCTCGGTTGTCACCTTCGCAAGCGCCGACGACCTGCTCGCGGCCAACTTCCACGTGCCGTTCGAGCGGGTCCTCGAGATCCTGCAGTACGGCGTCATCATCGGCCCGGTCGTCGCCGCCGCCATCGCCTTCAAGGTGTGCAAGGCCCTGCAACGCACCGACGCCCACCCCATCATGAAACCCGTCGGCGGTATCATCGTTCGCCACGCCAACGGGTCGTTCCACACCCTCGGTGCCGAACACCACGGCGCGGAGAGCGGCAACGGTCATGCTGGCAACGGTCATGCCGGCAACGGAGCTGATCAGGTGGGCGCCGATGGCGGGCACGGCACTGACGGGCACGGCACTGACGGGCACGGCACTGACGGGCACGGCACTGACGGGCACGGCGCCGATGGCGGGCACGGCACTGATGGCGGGCACGGCACTGGCGGGCACGGCACTGACGGGCACGGCGCCGATGGCGGGTCGACCATCATCGCCAACGGTGGCACGGGCAACGGCGGCACCGGCAACGAGCTGGAAGAACCAGTGACGGGTGGTCCCGCCGACGGCGGCGGCAAGCCCTCCGCTCCCGGTGAGGGCGTCTAGACCGCACCCCGTACTCCCTGACACCTGTTGCAGCCAAGCGGGTAGGGAACTTGGGGGCCGGATTCCGCAAATGCGAAGAATTGGGCCCCCACGTTTCTCCTGGCCGGATGACCGCAGGCGCTGGGGTCGCTCCGTCGCCAAGGCCATCGCCGCGGAGCTCTCCTGAGGCGCTATCCGGGAAACGCCTTGCCGGCGGCGGTCCGACCCCGCTGGGCACCCGCCCAGTAGCCGTAGGTGCCGGTGTCTCGGAGCTCTTCGGCGGCGTCGGCGAGAGCTCCCAGGGCGGCGAAGGCGAAGGCGCCACCGACCGACACCCGGGCGACTCCGACCGACGCCAACTCGGCCACCGACGGCGCGCCCGGGAGGGCCAACACGTTGACCGGCGGCCCCACCGCGACCAGGCGGGCCACGTCGTCGAGCGCGGTCACGCCCGGGGCGAACACCACGTCGGCGCCGGCCTCGGCGTAGGCCTCGAGGCGGGCGACGGTCTCGCCCAGATCGGTCTTCCCGTGCAGATGACCTTCGGCCCGCGCCGTCAGCACCAGGCGGACCGGACCGGCGTGCGCTGCCCCGGCTGCCGCTGCCACCCGGGCGGCGGCCAGGTCCAGGTCGTAGATGGGATCGTCCTCTCGCCTGGTGAAGTCCTCCACGGACAGGCCCGCCAGCCCCGTCTTCGCTGCCAGGGTGACGCTGCCGGCGACATCCTCGGGGGCATCAGCGAAGCCATTCTCAAAATCCGCTGACACCGGAAGGTCGGTGGCGGCGACGATGGCGGCTGCATGGGACAGCGCTTCGTCCCTGGTAACCGAGCCGTCCAGGCGGCCGAGCGTGGCGGCGAACCCGCTGCTGGTGGTGGCCAGAGCCTCGAACCCCAGCGATGCGAGCAGGTGGGCGGACCCCACGTCCCATGGGTTGGGGAGGAGGAGGGGCCGGCCCGGACGGTGCAGGCCGGCGAAGCGCTCGGCTCTCTCAGCGGGGGTGGACGTCACCGGCGAATGGTAGATCGTCACGACTGCACCCCCGCGCTTGTGGGCACAACCAGACCATGGCCACCTACCTCATCACCGGCGCCACCCGAGGCATCGGCCGCGCCGTTGTCGACATCCTGGCCGATGACAACCTCATCGTCCTGGCCCGCGACGCCGTCGCCCTCGAGCGCCTCGCCAGCCAGCTCCCCTCGGCCCGGCCCATCGCCGTCGACCTGGCCCGCCCGGCCGCCCTGGAGACGGCCCTGGGCGCCGCCGGCCTGTCGGATCGCCTCGACGGGATCGTCCACGCCGCCGGGGTCAACATCAACGGGCGGCTGAGCGAGGTGGGCACCGACGAGTGGACCGAGCAGCTGGTCGTCAACGTCGTCGCCGTCGCCGAGCTCAACCGCCTGCTGCTTCCCGCCCTGCGAGCGGCGCAGGGGACCGTGGTCTTCATCAACTCCGGCGCCGGTCGCGCCGTCAAGCGGGCCGGGGGCACGGCCTACGCCGCCAGCAAGCACGCCCTGGTAGCGGTGGCCGACGGCCTTCGCCTGGAGGAGCCCGACCTCAGGGTCACCACCGTGTTCCCCGGTCGGGTCGCCACCGAGATGCAGAAAGACCTACGCACCTACGAGGGCGGCGAGTACCGGGCGGAGGACTACGTCCATCCCGTCACCCTGGCCCAGGTCGTCGCCGGCGCTCTCCGGCTCCCCGCCGACGCGTCGATGAACGACGTGGCCGTCATGCCCAACAGCTAGTCGCCGGCCAGTCACCGGCTCGGTGCCGTCGCGCTGCCGCGGTGAGGAGATACGGCTGGATGCGCTCGTGGAGAGGGATCGTTGCCGCCCAGACGGTCCGGGCGACCGGTTTCGCCGGACCGGCAAAGCTCACGAACGAGGCCACCGTCACCCTGCCGGCGCCAACCGAGATGACGAGACGCGACGTGAGACCGACCCAGGCGGAGACGGCGAGGACAACGGTGTCGGGGGATGCTCGTTCGATCTGCCACCCGAGGACTCTTGACCGGGCGCGTCGGGGCCTGAGCCGGCAGGTGATCGCCGTCCATCCGATGATCAGAAACCAGCGCAGGACCCGGGGTGCCTCCTCGAACAGGGCTCGGGCCCATTGCTCGGCCGACGGCGCCGAGCCCCCAGGGCGCTCGATGCTGAAGGCCGCCTCGTACGCACCGTCTTCGGCGCACCGGCCGATGGCGCGCATCGCCGGCACCACTTCGCTGCGCCGGGCGGCCTGACGGCGATCGGCTGGATTGCTCCCCGGTGGACCAGTCATGCAACCCTCGCGGTGTCGACGGTGCTAGTAGATACCCGTCTAGTAGGAGAGACACTAGGTCGCTGCTAGGCGCTCGTCAACTAGTGTGCGGGCATGTCTCGGCGCCGGCTGAGGCCAGACGAACGGCGCCATGAGCTGCTCGATGTCGGGGCGCATATGTTCGCCACCCGGCCCTACGACGACGTGCGCATGGAGGAGGTCGCCGCACAGGCCGGGGTGTCACGCGCCCTCATGTACCGGTACTTCTCCAACAAGCGAACCTTGTTTGCGGCGATCTACCAGCGTGCTGCCGATCACCTGCTGGCAGTGTCGGAGCTCGATCCGACGCTGCCGATGGCCGAACAGGTGTCGGCCGGACTTGACGCCCACATCGACTATTTCGTTGGCAACCGCCACACCGTGCTTGCCGCGAACCGGGTGCTGTCCGGGGATCCGATGATCCAGGCCATCATCTCCGACGAGCTGACCGAGCTCCGGCGACGCATGCTCGATGCTTTCGAGCTCGACGGTCACCCCCGTGAGGTGGCATCGGCCGCCCTTCACGCCTGGCTCCTGTTCGTTCGGGCGATGTGCGTGGAATGGCTGGAGACCCAGACGTTCTCACGATTGGAGCTTCGCGACGTCTGCCTGGGAGCCCTGCTGGGCGCCTTCGGCCCGGCGGTCGAGATCGGCCGTCAGGCCTGACCGATACGGTCGGGCTCTCAGGTAGGAAGCTTGTCCGGGCTCTCCTGGCCGGCGGGCCGGTCCTCGCCGGGCCCGGAGCCAACCTGTTCAGTGGCGGCGTGGTGGGCCGCCTCCGCTTCCTCGACGGCGTCGAAGCCCGCTTCGGCCTCGACGCTGAAGCCGACGATCGAACCGAGGAGCAGCGGGATCCCGATGACCAGGTACCAGTTGCCCCAGATCAGGGCCAGGGCGATGAAGATGGCACCGAGGCCGATGCCCGCCGGCCAGATGCTCGCCGACGGGAAGAACCCGAGATCCGCGGCAGCATGCTCCGCATGGGGGTCGTCCTCAGGCCGGGGGTGGCTCTTGCGGCGACGCCACTGCATGAGCAGGAAGCTGCCCAGCATGAGGTAGGCGCAGCCACCGAAGAGCAGCATGACCGACCCGGCGTCCTCGTAGCTGGTGAACCAGTAGACGGCGTAGACGATGCCGAGGAAGACGGACGAGCCGAGGATGAGCTTCCACTCGAACTTCATCGTCGGGCCTCGACGGGTTCGGCTTCGCTCATGTGATGGACCGTCGTCAGCGCATCAGGATGCATGGCATCCCAGAGCGGCCGTTCGGAGCGGATGGGCGGAAGGGACTCGAAGTTGTGCTCCGCCGGCGGTGACGAGCACGCCCATTCGAGCGTCTGGCCGTCCCAGGGGTTGTCGCCGGCGATCTCGCCCTTGCGGTAGCTGGCGAAGAGGTTCCAGACCGTGGCCAGCACACCGAGGCCGGTGATGTAGGCGCCGATGCTGGACAACAGGTTGAGGAAGTTCCAGCCCTCGTTGGCGTCGTAGATGGCGATGCGGCGCTGCATCCCTCGCAAGCCCAGATCATGCTGGGGGAAGAAGCAGAGGTTCACGCCGACGAAGATCAGCACGAAGCTGATCTTGCCCCAGCCTTCGTGGAGCTTGCGCCCGGTGAACTTCGGATACCAGTAGTAGATGCCAGCGAAGAGCCCGAACATCGACCCGCCCCAGAGCACGTAGTGGAAGTGGGCGACGATGAAGTACGTGTCGTGGAGCTGGAAGTCGAGGGCAGGCTGGGCCAGCATCACGCCGGTGAAGCCGCCGAGTAGGAAGATCCCGAGGAACCCGAGGCAGAACAGCATGGCGGTGTTCAACGTGATGGTCCCCAGCCACATGGTGCCGATCCAGTTGAAGAACTTGATGCCGGTGGGCACGGCGATCAGCAGCGTCATGATGGCGAAGAACGGCAGCAGCACCGCGCCGCTGGTGTACATGTGGTGGGCCCAGACCCCCATCGACAGGCCGCCGATGGACAGGGTGGCGGCCACAAAGCCCTTGTAACCGAAGACGGGCTTCTTCGACATGGTGGCGATGACCTCGGTCACCACCCCGAAGTAGGGGAGGACGACGATGTACACCTCGGGGTGGCCGAAGAACCAGAACAGGTGCTGATAGAGGATGGGTTGGCCGCCGCCGGGGAAGTCGAAGAAGTGGCCCCCCAGGTGGCGATCCACCCACAGCATGGCCAGGGCCGAGGTGAGGACCGGGAAGGCCAACAGCACCAGGAACATCGTCACCAGGATGTTCCAGGTGAAGATCGGCATCCGGAACATGACCATCCCCGGGGCCCGGAGGCAGAAGATGGTGGTGATGATGTTGATGGCGGTGAAGATGCCGGAGAAACCGGTGAGGGCGACGCCGACCAACCACATGTCGGCGCCGGGACCGGGCGAGTGGATGGCGTTGGAGAGCGGGACGTAGCCGAACCAGCCAAAGTTGGCCGCCCCGTTGTTGGTGAGGAAGCCCCCTGTCATGACCAGGCCGCCGGCCAGGTACAACCAGTAGGAGAGGTTGTTGAACCGGGGGAACGACATGTCCGGCGCCCCGATCTGGAGCGGTATGAGGAAGTTGGCCAGACCGAAGGCGAAGGGCCCGACAACCACGAACAGCATGATCGTGCCGTGCATGGTGAACAGCTGGTTGTAGGTGTCGAGGGTGACGAAGTGATTGTTGGGAACGATGAGCTGGGTTCGGATCAGCTCGGCCATGATCCCCGAGACGCAGAAGAAGGCGAACGCCGTCACCATGTAGTTGATGCCGATCTGCTTGTGATCGGTGCTGGTGATGAAGCGCGCCCAACCGCGGGGCTGGGGACCGGGGATGACCTCGGTGAGCCTCTCGGTGCGCGGGGCCTGCTCCTCGGGACGATCTTGGATCAGGGTCATCTACGCACCCCCGGCTTGGGTGATCGAGCCAGCCGGTTGGCTGGCCATCCAGGTGTTGAACTGTGCTGCGGGCATGACGTTCACCATGAAGCGCATGTAGGAGTGGTAGGTCCCACACAGCTGCGTGCATTCACCGATCCACTTCCCGGAGTTGTCGATGTTGAAGTCGACGACGTTGTTGATGCCGGGGATCAGGTCCCGCTTGAAGAGGAACTCGGGGACGTAGAAGCTGTGGTTGACGTCGTCGGCCTTCAGGTCCACCTGCACGGTCTCGTGCTGGGGAAGGGTCAGGATCGGGAGTTGGGCGGTGCTGTTGATGTCCTGCTCGCCGGCGTAGGTGCCGACCTCCTGATGGCCGTTGGGATAGGTGAACCGCCAACCCCACTGGAAGCCCTCCACGTGGACGATCAGTGCCGGGGACTTGGACACCTTGTTGACCTTGTTGTCGGCGCCGTACATGAAGGCGAACACCACGGCCACGAGCACCAGGGGGATCAGGGTGTAGGTGATCTCGAGCGGCAGGTGGTACTGGAACTGCGACGGCTTGCGCTCGCTTCCCTCCCGGTGGCGGTACCGGAAGACGCACCAGAAGATCAGGGCGAACACCAGCAGCCCGAGGGGGATGGCGATGTAGTAGGTGACGTGCCACAGCTCGAGAACGCTCTTGGACTGCTCTGTGACCCCGTGGGGCGAGCCGAAGTTCGTGGCCTGCAGGCCGGCGGCGAGGGGCATCACTGGCGCAACACTAGGAAGGTTTTTCGTCGTGCACCAACCCGGCCCGCTGCGGTCCCACGGTGTAGGCGGGGTGGCGTGCCGTCTCGGCCCCGGCGGAGAAGATGGCGAAGCGTTCCAGGGCCGATCCGACGAGAGCCGACAGGCCTCCCAGGGCGCCCAGCAGCCGGCTTCGACCCCCGGCCGCCACCCCGAGGGCGCCGAGTGCCGTGGCCAGCCGGGCCCCCCGGGCCAGGCGCCCGCCGCTCCCCTGGCGCGACGGCGCCCCCAGGTCGGGAGCCTCGGGGTCGCCGGTGGGGATGGCCTCGAGGTGCCGGTGCATGGCCCGGTCGCTGATCAGCTCGGCGGCAGCCGCCACCACCGTCAGCGAGCGCACCGCCGTGGCCGCCGGCGACGGCGCCCGGCGGGTGGCCATCAGGACCGATGCCGCCGCCCCGCCCGACGCGGTGGCGCTGGCGGCAAACAGCCACGGGAGCTGCGTGCGGGCCTCGTGCCAGGCGGGGACGGC
>JALYVP010000462.1 GCA_030853185.1 Actinomycetota bacterium
GGCCGGGCATGGTGGCTGCCCGGCCGCCACGCCGCCCCGTCGGATCCGACCAGGCCCGTCATGGCTCCGGCGGCGACGACCCGGGTCGCAGCCGGCGACGCGCCACCGGACGCCTCCCCGCTGGTCACCGCCGCCGCCAACGCCACGACGGCGACAGCCGCGGTGCCCATCAATCGTCGCTTCACTCCGACGACGCTCCTTGCCGGTCCCCAGACGAACCTCCTGCGGAGGTGTGCACGAGGCCTGAGCGTAGTGGCGGCGCCGGGTCTACCGGCTTCGGGCTGCGCCCTGGCTCCGCCTGTCACCGCCGGGTGGTGGGTACAAGCAGGACATGCCAACGGATGCCAACAATGCCGATCTGCCGAGCACGCTGAAGCGGTCACCGGCCAAGGCCCAGCGGACCTTCGAAGAGACGCTCGAGTCAGCCGAGGACCGGTACAACGGCGATGAGGAACGGGCCCATCGGACCGCCTACGCGTCACTGAAGCACTCCTTCGAGAAGGTCGGCGATCATTGGGAAGCCAAGGACGACAAGGGCCCAAGCGACGCTCAGGCCGAGCAGAGCGGCGTCGCCGCCCGGGACCGCCCGAAGCCCACCGCAGAGGGCGTCGACGCCATCAAGAAGGCCAATCGCAACCGGTCGGCCCAAGCCAGGAAGTAGCTCGCCGGGCCGAGATGATGGTGACGGGACCGGCCCTCGTGGGTACAACGAGACGTGGAGCCGAACGGAAGGAGTCCCTCGTGACAACCGTCCCGCCGATCCCGGTCCCACCCGACGAACCGGTGCCGCCCTCGCCCCATCCGCTCCCCCAGCCGCCCGGGCCTGGTCCGGGGCCGTCGCCCTTCCCGCCCGGCCCGGAACCCGTGCCCGCCCCGATGTAGCGGTTCACACGACGGCGTCGAACGGGTGGGGGTCGACGGGGCCGGCGGTCACCGTCGCCCGGGCGTCCGCCTCGACCAGAAGGTCGACGGCTTGGCGCAGCACGTCCGGCGGCTGGGTGTAGGGCAGGCGGAGCCGGTCGTCGAAGGCGTGGCCGGTACCGAAGCGGGGGCCGGCCGCCAGCCTGAGACCGAGCGGCTCGGCCGCCGCCACCAGGGCCGTCGAGCGGGTCGAGGGCAGGTGGCACCAGAGGACGAGGCCGCCGGCCGGTTCGTGCCAGTCCCAGGCGGGCAGGCGGTGGCGTAACGCTGCGCTCAGCGCGGTGCGCCGGGCTCGCAGCCGGTCTCGCTGATCGTCGAGAGCGGCGCCTGCACCATCGAGCAGGTGGCAGGCCGCCAGTTGCTCCACCGCCGGACCTGACATGTGGGACCGGACAGCAACGGCGGTCAGGACCCTGACCACGTCGGCTTCGGCCCGTATCCAGCCCACCCTCATCCCACCCCAGAAAACCTTGCTCAGCGTCCCCACGGACACGTGCCGAGGATCGAACGCCGCCAGCGGCGGCCCGGCCGTCGTGTCCAATCCCAGCTCCACGAGGGTCTCGTCGACGATGGCGATCGTCCCCGGGCGGCGCAGGGCCCGGGCCAGCCCGTCCCGCTGGGCGGTGTCGAGCACGGTGCCGGTGGGGTTCTGGAAGTCAGGCATCACGTAGGCCGCGGCCGGCCGCAACTCGGCCACGGCCCGCTCGACGTCGCTGATCCACTGGTCAGGGAAGGCGCCGTCGAGGGCCACTGGCAGGAGGCGGGCCCCCCGCGCCCGTGCCGCGTCGAGGGCGTTCGGGTACGTCGGGTGTTCGACGAGGAGCCGGTCGCCGCGCCGAAGGAACGTCTCGAGGGCGACGGCGACACCGTGGAGGGCCCCGGCGGTCACCAGCACTTCCTCGGGGGTCGTGGGCAGGCCCCGCCCGGCGTAGCGCTCGGCGATGCGGGCCCGCAGATCGGGCAGACCGGCGGGGTGATAGCCGTGGTGGGGCAGCAGGCGAGGCAGGTCGCGGAGGGCGGCGGCGAACGCCGAGGCGACGTCGGGCGGCGCCGACGGGGCGGCGTGGGCCAGGTCGATCGTGCCGTCGTCAGCCGGCGCCGGCACCCACCCCCCGCCGTGATCGGTTCCTGCCGGCAGCGCCGTCCACGTGCCGGCAC
>JALYVP010000153.1 GCA_030853185.1 Actinomycetota bacterium
GCCCGGTGGTGGCCGGCCCGGTGGTGGCCGGGGGGGTGGTGGCCGGCCCGGTGGTGGCCGGGGGGGTGGTGGCCGGCGCCGGCGGGGGCGGGGCGGCCACCTCGATCGTCACCGACGTGATGTGGTGGATCACCGTCGGCGTTCCTTTCGAGTCGCTGGAACCATCGTCGTTGATCTTGTTCATGATGTTGATGCCGTTGATGATCTGACCGAACATGGAGTAGTTGGGTGGGGTGAGCTGCTTGCCCCCTTGCCCCACGACCAGGAAGAACTGGCTGCCGTTGGTGTTGGGCCCCGAGTTGGCCATGGCCAGGGCCCCGGCGTCATAGGCATCGGGGCTCTTGGGCAGCTCGTCGGCGAACTGGTAACCCGGGTTGCCGTTGCCCGTCCCGGTCGGGTCGCCGCCCTGGTCGACGAAGCCCTTGACCACCCGGTGGAAGACGATCCCGTCGAAGTAGTGGTAACCGGCCAGGAACACGAAGTTGTTGACCGTGACCGGCGCGTTGGCCGTCAGGAGCTGGACGGTGATGGGCCCGAGGTCGGTGGTGATCGTCGCCGTGTAGTTCTTGGTCGCGTCGATGCAGAACGGCGGGGCGACGGCGAACTTGGTGAAGTGGGGCGCCGAACCATCGAGGGCGGGGAAGGGGAGGGGACCGGGAGCGAGGATGGTGGCCACCGCGTTGCCCTTCGCCGGCACGGTCCTGTCAGGTCCGGCTGCGGCCGGAGGAGCGCCGGTGCAACCGGTTGCTACCGGGGGGGCGGGGACGACGTTGAGCTGGGCGGCGGCGGCCGGGGTGAGCTGACCGGACGTCGGGCGCAAGGCACCTGGAGCGATGACGGTCTTCGTCTTCGACTTGCCGCCACTGGTGGTCACGATGGCCAGGACGACGGCGATGACAACCGCGACGCCGACGACTCCGTAGCGACGGAGGTCGCGCCTGCGCTTCTGGGCCCGGCGCAGCTCCGCCATCCGTGCTTCCCGGCCGGCTCGCTGACGGGCACGCTTGTCTGAGGGCACGGCCGCCCAAAGTAGCCGAAGGCCCGGGGGGCGATAAGCGGCATCCGCCGCCGCCCTTTCTCTTGTACAGGTAGTTGCGGGGCAGCCACGAACACCACGGGAGCTTGCGGGGCCGCTGGTAGCCTGGCCCCTCGTGGCGTTGCTCGTGCAAAAGTTCGGCGGCACCTCCGTCGCCGATGCCGACCGCATCCGGACGGTCGCCGACTACATCGCCCGCCAGGTTCGACGCGGCGATCAGGTGGTGATTGCCGTTTCGGCCATGGGCAAGGAGACCGACGAGCTGCTCCACCTGGCGGCCCAGGTCGCCACCACCCGTCCCGGACGGGAGCTGGACATGCTCATCACCGCCGGTGAGCGCAAAGCCATGGCCCTGTTGTGCATGGCCCTCAACGACGCCGGGGTGCCGTCGGAGAGCTTCACCGGCAGCCAGGCCGGCATCCTGACCGACACCGACCATACCCGGGCCAAGATCCTGCGGGTCCAGCCCGAGCGCATCCAGGCTTCCCTCGACGCCGGCCGGGTGCCGGTGGTGGGCGGATCGCAGGGGGTTTCGACGGACCGGGACGTGACCTTCCTCGGGCGGGGAGGGACCGACACCACGGCCGTGGCGTTGGCCCAGGCGCTCAAGGCCGACGCCTGCGAGATCTACACCGACGTGTCCGGCGTGTTCAGCGCCGACCCCCGGGTGGTGCCCGAAGCCCGCCGGCTGCGCCGGGTCAGCTTCGAGGAGATGCTGGAGATGAACGCCGCCGGGTGTCCCAAGCCGGCCATGCGTTCGGTGGAGTTCGCCCGCAACCACGGTGTGGCCCTGCATGTTCGCTCGGCCTTCACCTGGGAGCAGGGCACGTGGATCGACGAGGAGGACCCAGCCATGGAGCAGGCCATCATCTCGGCGGTGATCTCGGATCGGTCCGAGGCCAAGCTGACCGTAGCCGGCGTGCCCGACCACCCCGGCATCGCCGCCCGGCTGTTCCGAGGTCTGGCCGACCGCTCGATCAACGTGGACATGATCGAACAGAACGTATCGAGCGACGGGTGCACCGACATCTCCTTCACCGCCCCCCACGAGGACCTGGAGGCAGCGCTGGCCGTGGTCACCGGGCTCCAACCCGAGATCCAGGCGCGGGCGGTCAGCGCCGACCCCGACATTGCCACCGTGTCGATCATCGGGGCGGGCATGAAGACCAACCCGGGAGTGTCGGCGACCATGTTCGAGGTCCTGGCCGCCGAGGGCATCAACATCGAGATGATCTCCACGTCCTCCATTCGCCTGACCTGCGTGGTGCGGGCGGAGGTGATGGAGCGGGCCGTGATCGCTCTGCACCGGGCGTTCGACCTGGAGGGCAGCTGAGTGGCGGTGACCGTCGGCATCTACGGGGCGACCGGCCAGGTCGGCGGGGTCATGCGCTCCGTGCTGGCCGAGAGGTTAGCGCAGGCCCCGTCCAGGCTCGACGTGTCCGCTCTGCGGCTGTTCGCCTCCGCCCGCTCCGCCGGGCGGGAGCTCGACGGCATCGTCGTCGAGGACGTGGCCACAGCCGACCACCGTGGCGTGGACATCGCCTTGTTCTCCATGGGCGCCGGAGCAGCTAAGCAGTGGGCGCCGGTGGTGGCGGCGGCTGGGGCCGTGGTCATCGACAACTCCTCGGCGTGGCGGATG
This sequence comes from Actinomycetota bacterium, assembly GCA_030853185.1. Classification (GTDB taxonomy): domain Bacteria; phylum Actinomycetota; class Acidimicrobiia; order Acidimicrobiales; family Palsa-688; genus JALZAH01. The sequence goes on from JALYVP010000153.1 coordinate 2,676, forward strand.
GATCCCGATGTGCCCCTCGTGGTCCCTGAGGTCAACGCCGGTGAGCTGGGTCGCCTCCCCAAGGGGATCGTGGCCAACCCGAACTGCACGACGATGGTCTGCATGCCGGTCCTCGCTCCCCTCCACGCCGAAGCCGGCCTGTGCAGCCTGATCACCTCCACCTACCAGGCCGTGTCGGGCGCGGGACTGGCGGGGGTGGCAGAGCTGGACAGCCAGATCCGGGCGGTCGGGGACAAGGCAGCCGCCCTCACCTTCGACGGGTCGGCCCTGGCGTATCCGCCGACCACGCAATTTCCCCACCCTGTCGCTTTCAACGTGATCCCCCATGCCGGCACCTTCGTCGACGACGAGACCAGCGAGGAGCACAAGCTCCGCGACGAGACCCGCAAGATCCTCGGGATAGCCGATCTGGCCGTCTCCGTCACCTGTGTACGGGTCCCGGTCTTCACCGGGCACTCCCTGGCCCTCAACGCCGGCTTCGACCGGCCGCTCTCTCCGGAGCGGGCCACCGAGCTGCTCGCCGGCGCGCCCGGCGTCCGCCTGGTCGACGTGCCCACCCCCCTCGCCGCCGCCGGCGTCGACCCGTGCCTGGTCGGCCGCATCCGACCCGACCACAGCCGCCATGACGGCCGGGGCCTGGCCCTGTGGGTCTCGGGCGACAACCTACGCAAGGGGGCGGCCCTCAACGCAGTGCAGATCGCCGAGGCGCTCGTCACGTCGCCGCCCCGGTGAGGCTGGTCCCGGCCGATGAGGGAGGAGGGACGTGGAGAAGCTGATCCGCAAGGTCCTGGTCGAGCATGGCCGGCTCGGCGTGGACGCCATGACGGTGAAGACGGCGGCCGACCTCTACCGCGGTGGGCTGACCTCCCATGCCAGCGTGAATGTCATGCTGGCCCTCGAGGACGCCTTCGACATCGAGTTCTCTGACCGGTTGTTGAGGAAGAGCACCTTCGAGTCCATCGATGCCATCGCCGCGACGTTGGTCGAGCTCGGCTGCCCGGTGGCGCCGTGAGCCGGGCTGTCGGTGACCGACCCGTCGGTGGCTGACCAACCGGCGGGGCCGAACGAGGGGGTCGCCGGGACCTACCGGGCCTACCGCCAGACGCTCTTCGACGCCGGCCTGCTGGTCGATGCCGGGGCCCGCGCCCACCGGGACCGGTGCCTGAGCCAGGCGCTCGAGATCGTCACCGGGCTCGGGGTCGGCGCGTCGAGCTCTGTGGCCAACGACCCGTTCTTCGGCCGGGTGGGGCGGATCCTGGCCACGTCCCAGCGGGACGAGAAGCTCAAGTACGAGGTCCCGGCCGCGACCAGCCCGGCGGCGGAGCTCACCGCCGTCGCATCGGCCAACTGCCACGAGGACCACTTCGGGCGGGCGTTCGGCCTGCGGACATCCGACGGCCAGCCAGCCCACACCGCCTGCGTCGGCTACGGCGTGGAGCGCATCACCCTGGCCCTGATCTGGGCCCGCGGACCGTCCCTGGCCGACTGGCCCGCGTCCGTGCGGGCAGTCCTGTGGCCGCAACTGGAGTGAGACTCGGGTATCACCAGGTCTGGTCCGCTCCGGTGGTCAGTCGATAACCTTCGCGGTCATGGACATATCTGGAGCTTCAGCGATCGTCACCGGTGGCGCGTCGGGCCTGGGCGAGGCAACGGCACGGTTGCTCGCCGAGCGCGGCGCCCGCGTCGTGGTGCTCGACATGAACGACGACGCCGGCGAGAAGCTGGCCAAGGAGCTCGGCGGGATCTTCGCGCACGCCGACGTGACCGACACCGCCCAGGTGACGGCCGCCGTCGACGCCGCCGGCGAGCTCGGCCCCCTGCGGGTCCTGGTCAACTGCGCTGGCATCGGGTGGGCCACCCGCACCGTCGGCCGGGACGGCGCGTACGAGTCGGCTCACGACCTCGACGTGTTCACCAAGGTCATCTCCATCAACCTGATCGGCACCTTCAACTGCATGCGGCTGGCCGCCACCGCCATGGGCCGCACCACCCCCCAGGCCGACAACGAGCGGGGCGCCATCGTCAACACGGCCTCGCTGGCCGCCTTCGACGGCCAGATCGGCCAGGCCGCCTATTCCGCCTCCAAGGGCGGCGTCGTCGGCATGACCCTGCCGGTCGCACGCGACCTGGCCGTCATCGGCGTCCGGGTCAACACCATCGCCCCGGGCCTGATCGACACGCCCATCTACGGCTACGGCGGCAACGCCGAGGAGTTCAAGGCCAAGCTGAAGCGCGACGTGCTGTACCCGGACCGGTTGGGACAGCCCGCCGAGTTCGCGTCCCTGGCCCTGGAGCTGGTCACCAACAGCTACATGAACGCTGAGACCATCCGCATCGACGGCGGCGCCCGCCTCCAGCCCAAGTGACGGAGGGCTCCATGACCGAGAAGCAGTCCGAGGCCGTCACCATCGACATCGACGGCCGTGTGGCCATCATCACGATCAACCGGCCCCAGGCCCGCAACGCCGTCAACGGCGACGTCGCCACCGGGATCGAGGCCGGCATCGACCGCCTGGAGGGCGACGACAACCTGTGGGTCGGGATCATCGCCGGGGTGCCCCCGGTCTTCTCCGCCGGTGCCGACCTCAAGGAGATCAACGCCGGCAACGCGGCCAAGTTGGCCACCGAGCGGGGCGGTTTCGCCGGGATCACCAAACGGGAGAGGTCCAAGCCGATCATCGCCGCCGTCGACGGCCCGGCACTGGCCGGGGGCACCGAGATCGTCCTGTCGTGCGACCTGGTGGTGGCGTCGGGCAGCGCCCGGTTCGGGATCCCCGAGGTCAAACGCAGCCTGATCGCCGGGGCCGGCGGGCTGTTCCGCCTGCCCCGCAGGATCCCTTTCAACATCGCCATGGAGGCGGCGCTCACGGGCGACCCCTTCGACGCCGAGACGGCGGCCCGCTTCGGGTTGGTCAACGAACTTGCGGAGCCGGGCGAGGCCCTGGACCGGGCCCTGGCCCTGGCCGGGCGGATCACCGCCAACGCCCCGGTGGCGGTGCGGGAGACCCGAAAGGTGGTCGTCGAGGCGGCCGGCGCCGACGAGGCGACCGGTTGGAAGCTGACCGACAAGGCCTTCGGCGCCGCGGTCAGCAGCGAGGACTTCTCCGAGGGTCTCACGGCCTTCATCGAGAAGCGGCCGCCGGAGTGGAAGGGCCGCTGAACGCCCCCGGTCCACCTCACCGTCCGTCTCCCTGTCTCGCCGACTGAGGGGCCGGTATGGTCGCCCAGGTGACCAACTTCACTCCCGGAGAACTGACCGACCAGCTGAGCCAGACATGGGCGTCGGTGGCCGATGTGTGCTCGACGTTGACCGCCGCCGAATGGCGGGCCCCGACCGATTGCCCGGGCTGGGACGTCCGGGCCCAGGTGGCTCATCTGATCGGTACTGAATCGATGCTGGCGGGGCGGCCCCCGCCCCCCTTCGACGGCCCCTACGGCGACCATGTCCACAACGACATGGCCAAGTTCAACGAGGCGGGGATCGCATCGTTCGCCGGCGTCAGCGACGGCGATCTGCTGGCGGCCTTCTCGGCGATCACCGCCGAACGGCTGGCGGCCCTGTCCTCACTGGATCCGGAGGCTTGGGACGTCGTGGGGCCCACCCCGATCGGCCCGGCGCCCTACGAGCGGTTCATGGAGATCCGGGTCTTCGACTGCTGGGCCCACGAACAGGACATCCGATGGGCCACCGACCGCCCGGGCCACCAGAGCGGCCCGGCCGTAGAGCGGTGCGTCGACGAGGTCGTCGGGGCTCTGGGCTTCCTCGTCGGCAAGCGGGCCCGGGCCCCGGAGGGGTCCCATGTGCGCTTCTCCGTCGCCGGCCTCCCCACCGCGGCCGGCTCCCCCGCCGATCCGGCCGTCTCGCCCGGCGAAGCGGCCCCCATCCCGGCGCCGCCGCAGGACGTGGACGTGGTGGTCGATGGCCGGGCCCGGGTCGTCCCATCGGGGTCGGCCGGGACGCCAACGGTCACCGTGCACACCGACCCCGTCACCCTCGTGCGGCTGGGCTGCGGGCGGATCACGGGTCCGGCGTGCCTGGCCGACGGGACGGTGACGTTGTCGGGCGACCCCGAGCTCGGTCAGCGAGTGGTCGGCAACCTGGCGTTCACCATCTGACGATCCGGGCCAGCCGGTCGACGAGGTGGCCCATCAGCTCGTCGAGATCGGGCCAGGGGAAGGTGGCCGTGTTGGCGGTCAACGTCGCCATCCCGTGCAGCGCCACCCACAGGCCCACAGCGTCGTCGAAGGGGACGGTGCTCGCCGATCGCCCCGCGTTCACGCAGCGGCGGATGGCCACGACCAGCACGTCCAGGGCGGCCACCCCGGTCCCGGGCACGGGGTCCGAAGCCCCGGTCTCATGGGTTCCGGGCCCGTGGCCCTCGGGCCAGGTGCAGTCCAGATGAGACAGGCTCGTCTCCCCGAAGAGAGCCTGGTAGACGGCCGGATGGTCGGCGGCGAAGCGAAGGTAGGCGGCGCAGCCGGCATGGAGACCGACCACGGGGTCGATGTCCTCGGGGGTGGCCTCCTCCAGCGCCAGGATCAACGAGCGGAACAGCTGCTCCTTGACGGCGAGGAGCATGGCCTGGCGGTCGGCGAAATGGGGATAGATGGACGGGGCGGCGATCCCGACCCGCCGGGCGACGGCTCGCAACGTGACTGCTTCCTCATGGCCTGTCTCCTCCACCAGGGTCGACGCTGCGGCCACGATGTCGGATCGCAGGCGCTGTCCCTCACCCCGCCGGTTCCGGCGCCGCACCGAGGTCGCGTGCGGACCGTGGCCAAACCCCGTGCTCACGGACGTGAGGTTACATCGGGGGATTCTCCTTGTCTCCCATCTCGCCCCTCGGCTCAGACGGCGGGCCCGGGGTAGAGGGCGAGTCCCAGCGTGTCGACCACGGCGACCACATGGGGCTCGGCGCCCACATCCAGGCCGGAGACCACCGGACCGTCGGGTGCCAGGCGCAGGAGTCGACCGGGGACGGAGGCGATCTCGTCGAACGCGTCCACCTCCGTCCACACGGTGCGGGCCACGGTCTGGGCGTCGAAGGAACCGGCATAGACGGCTTCGAGCGGATGGTACCCCTGGAGGGCACCGGTGGGACGCACGGCCAGGACCCGGACCTGGCCCAGCCCGGGGGCCGCGGCCAGGGTCTGGCGGACCACGGCAACGACGCTCGAGGCGAGGACGCTCACGTACAGGCCGTGGCGTTCGGCGTCGGTGCGGGGCTGCAGGGTCGCCTTCCCCTTCCGGGGGATGACCGGCTTCGCAGCGGGGACGGCGGACAGGGGAGGCAACCGGACGACGACACTGGCGGCGTCACCTTCGCAGTCGATGGCCGCCGCCGGGCTCTCCTGACGTTCGAAGGCAGCCTCCAGAGCCCCGAGGACATCCTCGGGCTCGTTGGCCACCAAGGCCTCGTACCGCCGGCCCGCCTCCTCGAGGGTCGCCTGGTACTCGCCCTCGGCGTGCTCCCGGCGCTGCGCGACCTCGTCGGCGGTGCCACCTGCCGCCGCTCGCCCCGCCCGCCGCCGGGCACCGGTCCCCCGGCGGCCGACCCGCAAGAGGGCCTGG
>JALYVP010000463.1 GCA_030853185.1 Actinomycetota bacterium
CGAGCCTGTGGCCGTGAGGAAGATGGCGGGCGGGGAATTTCTCAAAACCGGCTCTCGCCAGGGGTCGTTGGTGGACAATTCGCGTCGAGGCGTGTGCAATCGTGTGCGTGATCTCTCGATCGGCGCTGACGGAGCGAGTCCCCATGCCCACCATCCCCCAACGGATTGCCAGTGCCTTCGCCGTCCTCCGCAGACGATACGGCGACGTGACCGCGATGGCCAAGGATCGTGATCAGTCCCGCCAATCGCTCTATCGCGAGTCCGCCAAGGTCGTCGAGGCCGTCGATGGCTCGGCAACCCAAGCTCGGATCGACGACCTCCAGCAGCAGCTCGCCGACCGCGACGCCGAAAATCAGGCCCTTCGCGGCCGCCTGGAGCGAGCCGTGGAGATCACCCGCGACAAGCAGGAGGAGTTCGCCGCCGTCGCCCAGGCCGAGGGGGTCAGCCTCGGAGTCGCTCGCCGACTCCTGAACGTCGTGGCCGGATCGGAGCCGACCCCGAGCGTGGCGACGCTGGGTCGGGCGACGCTCGGGGCCGGACGACACGCCGGCGTCTTGCTTGAAGTCCTCGACGAGGCGGCCTGCCCCCGGATCGAGCAGGCCGCCGCCGATGAGATTTTTTGGACCCAGGCCGGCCCTGATGGTCGTCGAGCCCGAGAGCCTCTGCTGGATGACCGGCCGGATTGCCGAGGCCCGCGACGGCCTGACCTGGGCGGAGGAATTCGCCCGGTTCCCGGCGCTTCGGGCCGTGGCCCGCGACGACGGCACCGGCCTGGGTAAGGGGGTCAGGCTCGACAACGCACGTCGTCGCGAAGCCGGCCTGCCCGAGTTCGACCAGACGCTCGACGTCTTCCATACCCTCCGCGAGGGAGGGCGTGCGTTGAGGAAGACCTGGGGCGCGGCGACTCGTGCCCTGGAGCATGCCGAGGTGGCCCAGGTGGAACTCGACCGACGCGGCCGCCAGGGGCGATCGCGTCAGGGGCATGGCACGACAACGAACCGGCTGTGGCGCCAGGCCGAGGGGCTCTGGGATCAAGCCGAGGCCGCCGAGTCGGCCTGGAAGCAGGCCAGGTCGGCCTTCGAGTTCTTCACTCCCGACGGTCGCCTGAACGATCGAGCCCGGGCTGCGGCGGTTGTCGAATTGGCGTTGCCCCAACTCGGCGGGGCGGCGTGGGCCAAGACCCGGCGGCTGTTGCTGCGGCGGGAGAGCTTCACGTTCCTGGATCAGGTGCAAGAGCGGTTGGGCGGGTTGGGGCTGGACCCCGACGTCCTGTCGGCGTTGCTGGACCTGGAAGGGCTGCGACGCCAACCCGGGCGTCTGTCGTCGGCGACCCGAGCCTGGGCGTTGGCTCGCACGGTACAGCTGGCCAAGTCGTGCCCGGATTGGGAGAAGCCAGCGGAGCGGGTCCGTACGGTGCTGCGTGGTGTCTGGCGGGCCAGTAGCCTGGTGGAGTGCGTCAACAGTGTGGCGCGGATGCAGCAGGCACGGCATCGCAAGATGACGCAGGGATTGCTGGATCTGAAGCGTCTGTACTGGAACCTGAGGCGGTTCCGCACCGGCCGCCGCAAGGGCCAAACGCCCTATGGTCTGCTTGGCCTGAGGGTCCCCGATCTGAGCTTCGGGGAGTTCCTCAAGCTGACCCCGGAGGAATTGCGGAAGGAACTGTCCGGGCAGGAGGTTGCGCCGTGAGATAGTGCCGTTCATTTCCCTTCCCGCGATTTTGTAACCGGTGCCCCTGGTCGCCTGGACGCACTACTTGGTCTCCTCAAGGAAGCGCTGGGCCGCTTGAAGCCCCTCCCGCGGAGTGGCGTCCCCTGCCCGCAACTTCTTGGACAAGACCACCCGGCCAGCGCGGCTGTTGGCCAGGGCGAAGAGCCGTTCCGAGGCGTCGCGGCGCTGAGGATCTGCCGCCATGGTGAACCGGTGCATCCGCACCCCCTGCGAGACCCGAGAACGTTCCACCAGGCGCAGGGACTCCAGGACGTCCAGGACGGCGGCGACCGGGCCGATCTCATAGCCCAGCAGGCTCGCGAGGTACGCCGGCCCGAGCAGGCTCATCTGGTGGCCGTGAATGAAG
>JALYVP010000154.1 GCA_030853185.1 Actinomycetota bacterium
GGGCTGAGGACCGGGGATGACCTCCGTGAGCCTCTCGGTGGGCGCCGCCTCCTCTTCGGGACGGTCTTGGATCAGGGTCATCTATGCACCCCCGGCTTGGGTGATCGAGCCAGCCGGCTGGCTGGCCATCCAGGTGTTGAACTGTCCCGGCGGCATGACATCAACCATAAAGCGCATGTAGGAGTGGTAGGTGCCGCACAGCTGCGTGCACTCGCCGATCCAATTGCCGACGTTGTCGATGTTGAAGTCGACCACGTTGTTGATGCCGGGGATCAAGTCCCGCTTGAAGAGGAACTCAGGGACGTAGAAGCTGTGGTTGACGTCGTCGGCCTTCAGGTCCACTTGCACCGTTTCGTGCTCGGGAAGGTAGAGGATCGGCAGCTGGGCGGTGCTGTTGATGTCCTGCTCGCCGGCGTAGGTGCCGATCTGCTGGTGACCGTTGGGGTAGGTGAACCGCCAACCCCACTGGAAGCCCTCGACCTTGACGATCAGCGCCGGCGACTTCGAGACCTTGTCCACCTTGTTGTCGGCGCCGTACATGAAGGCGAACACCACCGCCACCAGCGCCAGGGGGATCAGGGTGTAGGTGATCTCCAGAGGCAGGTGGTACTGGAATTGCGATGGCTTGCGCTCGCTGCCGAGCCGGTGGCGGTACCGGAGGACGCACCAGCCGATCAGGGCGAACACGAGCAGCCCGAGGGGGATGGCGATGTAGTAGGTCATGTGCCACAGGCCGAGCACGCTCTTGGACTGCTCCGTGACCCCGTGAGGCGAGCCGAAGTTCGTGGCTTGCAAGCGGCTGGCGAGGGGCATCACTGGCGCAACACTAGGAAGGTTTTTCGCCGTGCACCAACCCGGCCCGCTGTGGTCCGACGGTGTAGGCCGGGTGGCGCGCCGTCTCGGCCCCGGCGGAGAAGATGGCGAAGCGTTCCAGAGCCGATCCGGCCAGTGCCGAGAGGCCTCCGACGGCTCCCAGGAGCCGACTTCGACCCCCGGCTGCCACCCCCAGGGCGCCGAGGGCGGTCGCCATGCGGGCCCCCCGGGCCAGACGGCCCGCTCGCCCGCGCCGCGACGGCGCCCCCAGATCGGGGGCCTCGGGATCGCCAGTCGTGATGACCTCGAGGTGGCGATGCATGACCCGGTCGGCGATCAGTTCGGCGGCGGCCGCCACCACGGTCAGGGCGCGCACCGCCGTAGCTGCCCGAGACGGCGCTCGGCGGGTGGCGATCAGGACCGACGCGGCCGCTCCCCCCGACGCGGTGGCGCTGGCGGCGAACAACCATGGAAGTTGCTGGCGGGCCTCGTGCCAGGCGGGGACGGCGGTGTCGGCCACCAGGACCGCGGTGTAGGTCCCGAGAGCGGGGGCGACGATGGCGGCGCCGTAGGTGGCCGCGGCGCCGACCCTGGCCACGGCCCGGGCCGGCCCGACACCGAGGATTCGTCCCACGGTGGCCGCCGCCCCGGCCCCGCTGAGGACCCCGAACGCCGAAAAGATCCAGGTGCCGACGCTCATCGGGGAGGTGGGCTTGACCACCCGGAGCATGTGGTGGAACCGGCTGGGTCGGCCCAGGTCGGCGACGAGCAGGCCTCCGCTCACGGCGACGGCGCCCAGCGAGGTCAAGGTGGCCCGCCCGGCCAGGTCCTCGTCGCCCAGGGCGCGGGCGCCGGCGGCCATGAGGGCGCTCCCGGCGGCCAGGCCGCCGGTGAAGAGGTACGCCGGGATCGGCCACTTCCAGGTCGGGGGCTTGACGACGGGTCGCCCGTAGTAGGAGGTCGGCGTCACCTCGGGGACCATGGACCGCTCGGCCTTGGGCACCTAGCGACCCCTCCGCTTCCCGCCGGCGCCGAAGATCCCGGCGGTCACCGCCAGCATCACTCCGGCGGCCGCGGCCGCGTTGCGCCACATCGGCGGCAGGTCCCGGGTCGTCGACACTGGGGCCGGGGGCAGACCGTAGACCTCGGGCTCGTCGAGGAGCAGGAAGAACGCCCCGCACCCGCCGACGCCGTCGCCGTCGGGATCGGCTCCGTACAGGCGGGCTTCGACCACCCCGCGCTCATGCAGGGTGTCAACCCGCTGGGCGGCCCGGGCCCGGAGCACCTCGAGGGGCCCGAACTGGATGGACTCCGTCGGGCACGCCTGGGCGCACGCCGGCGTCTGGCTGCCCTTGAGCCGGTCGTAGCACAGCGTGCACTTCCACACCCGGCCGTCGTCGGTTCGCTGATCGATGACCCCGAACGGGCACGCCGACACGCAGTAGCCGCACCCGTTGCAGATGTCGGGTTGGACCACCACCGTGGAGAACTCGGTGCGGAACAGCGCTCCGGTCGGGCACACCTCCAGGCAGGCGGCGGACGCGCAGTGCTTGCACACGTCGGAGCTCATCAGCCACGTCATGGCCCCGTCAGCCTTGGGCTTCTCCACGAACGCCACATGGCGCCACGTGTCGGCCGACAGGCCGCCCGTGTTGTCGTAGGAGCTAGCCAGGAAGTTGAGCCCGTCGGCGGGAACCTCGTTCCACTCCTTGCAGGCCACCTCGCAGGCCTTGCAGCCGATGCACACCGACGTGTCGGTGAAGAACCCCATGGGCTGCTGGCCGTCGTAGCCCCCGCTCTGGCCGGTGTCGTGGTCGAGCAAGGTCACGGGCGGGGATCCTCCCCAGCGGATTGTTGGGCCCGGGCCAGGTGCTCGGCGACCATGACCGGCAGAGCCGGCCCCCGGGGGCGGCGGCCGGCGGTGACGTCGCAGGTGGCCACCTTGGCCTCGGGTATGTGCACGTTGGCGTCGAGGACCCCGCTGAGCAGGTCGTTGGCCGGGTCACCCGTCGCCAGCCCCCGCCACCCCCAGTGGTAGGGGAGGCCGACCTGGTGGATGGTGCGGCCGCCGACGCGCAGCGGGCGTATGCGCTCGGTGACCAGCACCCGGGCCTCGATGGCACTGCGGGCGGTGATGATGGTGGCCCAGCCGCCGTTGGTGAGGCCCTTCTCGGTGGCCAACGCCGGGCTGACCTCGCAGAAGAACTCCGGTTGCAGCTCCGAGAGGTAGGCCAGGTTGCGGCTCATGGCCCCGGCGGTGTGGTGCTCGGTCAGCCGGTAGGTGCAGAACACGTAGGGGTAGTGCTCACTCACCGGCGGGTTGGACCGGTTGAGGTGGCGGTCGAGGACCTGGCGGGTGGGGCTGGACTGCTGCCGGTACAGGGGGTTGGGGACCGGCGACTCGTGCGGCTCGTAGTGGGTGGGCAGCGGGCCGTCGGACAGGCCGTTGGGGGCGTAGAGCCAACCCATGCCATCGGACTGCATGATGAACGGGGCGTCGCCCCGGAGGGCGTTCTCGGCCCGGTCGTCGGGCCCCGGGCGGAAGTCGGGGGCCATGGTGGAGACGAAGTCGGCGACGTCGTCTCCGGTCCAGCGCCCGGCCTCGGAATCCCACCACACGTACTTCTTGCGCTCCGACCACGGGCGGCCCTCGGGGTCGGCCGAAGCCCGGTTGTAGAGCATGCGCCGGTTGGCCGGCCACGCCCATCCCCACTCGAGGGCGGCCAGGTTCTGCTCGGAGCCGGGCCGGCGCCGGGCGGCCTGATTGACGCCGTCGGCGCGCACCCCGGCATAGATCCAGCACCCGCTCACGGTGGAGCCGTCCGCCTTCAGGGACGTGTAGCCCGAGACAGGACCGTCGGGGTTCCAGCCGTTGATCTCGGCCAGGACCGCCTCCGCCGACGGGTCGGCGGTCCGCCCCTCGGTCGGGTAGTCCCAGGTCAGGTCAAGGATCGGACGGTCCCGGGGGTCGGTGGAGGCGGCCAGCTTCTGGCGGATGATCCGGCCCAGGTGGAAGTAGAACCACAGATCGGAGCGGGTGTCGCCGGCCGGTTCGACGGCTTTGTTGTGCCACTGCAGCAGGCGCTGGGTGTTGGTGAAGCTGCCGTCCTTCTCCGTGTGGGCCGCAGCCGGCATCAGGAACACCTCGGTGCCGATCTCGCCGGTGGACATCTCGCCGGTCTCGATCTCCGGGCCGTCGTGCCAGAACGACGCCGTCTCGATCTCGGTGAAGTCGCGCACCACCAGCCAGTCCAGGTTGGCCAGGCCGGCCCGTTGCAGCCGGCCGTTCGCCGTTCCCGTGGCCGGGTTCTCACCGACCACGAAATAGCCCTTCACCGAGCCGTCGATCATGCCGAGGACACTCTGATAGGTGGAGTGATCGCCGGTGATGCGGGGCAGCCAATCGAAGGCGTAGTCGTTGTCGGCGGACGCCGCATCCCCCCAGTAGGCCTTGAGCAGCGAGACGGCATAGGCGTCCATGTGGGCCCAGAAGCCGGCAGCGGCCCCGTTGTTGGCCACGTAGGCGTCCAGCGACGTGTCCAGGCCGGCATGGGGCATGGGCAGGTACCCGGGGAGAAGGTCGTAGAGGGTGGGGATGTCGGTCGATCCCTGGATGCTGGCGTGGCCCCGGAGAGCGAGGATGCCGCCGCCGGGGCGGCCCATGTTGCCCAGCAGCAACTGCAGGATCGACGCGGTGCGGATGTACTGCACCCCTACCGTGTGGTGGGTCCAGCCCACCGAGTACACGAAGGCCGAGGTGCGCTCGCGACCGGAGTTGGCGCACAGGGCGTCGGCAACGGCCCCGAAGTCCTCCTTGGCGATGCCGCAGGTCCGCTCCACCATCTCGGGGGTGTAGCGCGAGAAGTGGCGCTTGAGGATCTGGTACACGCAGCGGGGATCGGTCAGGGTCGGATCCCGGTTGAGCTTCTCGACGCCGATGTTGGCCCCTCCCGAACCGTGCTGCTCGCCCCTGGCCGCCGGGTGCGCCCGCTTCCCGGCCGCGGCCGGGGCCACCGCCCCCTCGTACTGCCAGGATGCGGGGTCGTAGGTGTTGGTCTCGGGATCGAAGCCGGAGAACAGGCCGTCGAGGTCCTCGGTGTCGGCGAAGTCACCGCCGACGATCGTCGAGGCGTTGGTGTAGGCCTCCACGTACTCCCGGAACTCCGAACCGGTGCTGAGGACGTGGTTGATCAGAGCCCCGAGGAAGGCGATGTCCGAACCGGCCCGGATGGCCACGTGCTGGTCGGCGACGGCGCTGGTCCTGGTGAAGCGGGGGTCGACGTGGATGATCCGCGCCCCCCGCTTCTTGGCCTCCATGACCCACTGGAACCCGACCGGGTGGCACTCGGCCATGTTCGAGCCCTGGATGACGATGCAGTCGGCGTTGATCAGATCCTGTTGGAACGTGGTCGCCGCGCCTCTACCGAAGGATGTCCCCAAACTGGGGACGCTGGCGGAGTGTCATATCCGGGCCTGGTTCTCGATCTGGATCGCCCCCAGCGCCGTGTACAGCTTCTTCATGAGGTAGTTCTCCTCGTTGTCGAGGGTCGCTCCTCCGAGGCTGGCGATGCCCATGGTCCGCTTCAGCCGGCCGTGGTCGGGGTGGTCGTCCTCCCAGGTCGCCGAGCGGGTGGCGATGACCCGATCGGCGATCATGTCCATCGCCGTATCCAGGTCGAGGTCCTCCCAGGTGGTGCCGTAGGGCTGCCGGTAACGGATCTTGGTCAGGCGGCCAGAATCGGTGACCAACTGCTTGGTGGCTGAGCCCTTCGGGCACAGACGGCCCCGAGAGATGGGACTGGCCGGGTCCCCCTCGATCTGGGTGACCTTGCCGTCGGTGACGAAGACCCGCTGGCCGCAGCCCACCGCGCAGTAGGGGCAGATGCTGCCCACCACCTTGTCCGCCCGGTCGGTCCTTGGTGTCAGGCTGGTCGAGCGATCCGACTGCACCGCCTGGCCCAGACCGAGATGATCGGACCCGCTGGCCTGGCGGACCGCCGGCCACGAGGCGATGAGCTTGCGGATACCCACGGGGACTGTTCTACGCGCTTCGAGACGCGGTTGGGAAATTCCGGGAATCACCAGGGCATACTGCGCCCCGGCTGGGGGTACACCAAAAAGTGGTACACGCGAACGTGAAGGACAGGTCGGCCCCGCCGGCCCGACAGGGGAGAGTCATGACCGCCGCAGATGTTCAGGGCCCGGCAACCACCGAACCACCCCCCGACGAGGATCTACCCGTCAGAGAGGGCCACCCCGACCATCGGCGGATGGTCCGGTTCGACTGGTCGGACACGCCCCTGCACTGGGTCCCGGGGGACCCGTTCAGCACGCACATGATCAACGTCCTGCACCTCCTGCTCCCCGCCGGCGAACGCTGGTTCGTCGACGTCGTCAACGAGGCCGCACCGCTGGTGGCCGACCCCAGAGCTGCGCCGGGCGATCCACCCGTTCGTCCAGCAGGAGGTCTGGCACGCCCGTGTCAAGACCCTCGCCTAGCGCAGGAGGGGCTGGCCGTAGAGCGTGGTCCGCTGCACCACGGGGCGGCCCAGGGGTTCGACCAGGGCCCGGAAGTCGTCCGGCTCCATGAGTTGGCCGTGGCTGGCCCCGGCAGCGCGGGAGATGTTCTCGTCCATGAGCGTCCCGCCGAGGTCGTTGCACCCGGCGGCGAGCAGCTGGGGGATGGCGGCCTGGCCCAGCTTCACCCACGACGCCTGGATGTTGTCGATCCAGCCGTGGTAGGCGATGCGCCCGACGGCGTGGATGAGCACCGCCTCCCGGAACGTGGGGCCGCGCCGGGACCGCTTCTGCAGATAGATGGGGGTGGCCATGTGGACGAAGGGGAGCGGCACGAACTCGGTGAACCCGCCCGTCTGCTTCTGCAGGTCCCGGGTGCGGACCAGGTGCCGGGCCCAGTGCCGCGGTTGCTCCACCGAGCCGAACATGATGGTGACGTTGGAGTTGAGGCCCACCTCGTGCGCCGTGCGGTGGGCGAACAGCCACTCCTCGGTGTTGACCTTGTCCGGGCAGATGACCGCCCGGATCTCGTCGTCGAGGATCTCGGCGGCGGTCCCGGGCAGGGTGCGCAGCCCGGCGTCCCTCAGCCGGGTCAGGTACGAGGCGAGGGGCTCGCCGAGGCGGCGGGCTCCCTCGGTCACCTCCAGGGCGGTGAAGCCGTGGATGTGGATGGTCGGCGATGCCTCCCGGACCGCCTTGATGACCTCGACGTAGTGGTTGCCGTCGAACTTCGGGTGGATGCCTCCCTGCAGGCAGACCTCGGTGGCGCCTCGGGCTTCGGCGACGACGACGCGCTCGGTGATCTCGTCCATCCCCAACAGGTACGGGTCGCCGCGCAGGTTGAGCGACAGGGGCCCCTTGGAGAAGGCGCAGAACCGGCACTTGAACGTGCACACGTTGGTGTAGTTGATGTTCCGGTTCACCACGAACGTCACCGTGTCGCCCACCGCCTGGCGGCGGAGCTGGTCGGCCACCTCGGCGACGGCGAGCACCTCGCCGCCCCGGGCCGAGAACAGCGCTGTCAGCTCGTCCACTCCCGGCTCCTGGGCGTCGAGGACACCGTCGAGGATCTCGCGGACGGCACCTCGGGCCCGTCCCGCCCGGGCCGCAGCGCGATCATCGGGATGATGGGGGATGAGCGCCGGCGGGGCCCCGTCGCCCCCTGAGTACCACGCCTCGGCGTCGCGGCCCAGGCTCTCGGCGTCGCTGTGATCCAGAACCGGGAAGCGCATGGCCGGGTCCAACCACCGCCCGGGATCGGCGGCGAACTCGGGGTAGATCGTCAGCCGGGGAGCGAGCACGAACCCGGCCGCCTCGGTCTCGGCGGTCAGCCGCTCGACGGCCGGCCACGGCCGTTCGGGGTTGACGTGATCGGCGGTGACCGGCGACACCCCACCCCAGTCGTCGATGCCGGCGGCCAGCAGCACCGAGAAGTCGTCCGACAGGTTGGGCGGGGCCTGCAGGTGGATGTCGGGCGGCAACACCATGCGGGCGGCCGCCACTGTCCACAGAAAGTCCTCGGGATCGCACGCCGGCGAGCGGTGCATGGCCGTACCCGCCTTGGGCAGGAAGTTCTGGACAATGACCTCCTGCACGTGGCCGTGGCGTCGGTGGGAGGAGGCAATCGCCTCGAGGGCGGCCAGGCGATCGGCTCGGGACTCGCCGATCCCCACAAGAATGCCGGTGGTGAAGGGTATGGCCAGGCGCCCGGCGGCCTCCAGGGTGGCCAGGCGACGGGCGGGGTCCTTGTCCGGCGAACCGCGGTGGGCGGGCAGGTCGGCGACCAGGGTCTCGATCATCATCCCCTGCGAGGCGCTCACCGGCCGCAACCGGGCCAACTCTGCCTCGGTCATCGCCCCGGCGTTGGCGTGGGGAAGCATCCCCGCCTCGTCGCGCGCCGCCGCGGCC
>JALYVP010000464.1 GCA_030853185.1 Actinomycetota bacterium
GTTCACGCCTTGGGCGGCCAGCCCGGTCGCCATCCGGCGGACCACCGTCGACTTCCCGCGGCCGGTGAGCCCCAAGACCATCACACCGGGGTTGGAGATCAGCTTGGCCCGGGTGAACCAGTTGATCGGATCGGAGCACACCGTGGTGTTGGTGAACAGGTGCTTGCCCAACGGCACACCGACCATTGGGGAGCCAGACCCGGCGATGAACGGCCACAGCCCGCACACCTGCACCGACGTTCCCCGCCACTCCGGGGCGGCCTCCACATACGCCGACGCCCCGCCCGCCCGGTTCGTCCATCCCCGAGGACCTGGCCGCAGCGACAGGCCCCGGCGCCGCCCGCCCTGGTCGCCGCCCCGGGTCGGCTCGGGGCCAGGGGCCGAACCGTTCGTGTGGTACACGGTCACATCGTGTCCCGCACGGCGGCGGGGACCTTCAGGTGCGACGGGATCACCAAACCCAACGGCAGACAGGCCAGAAACGCCGCCGCCTGGCTGCCCCACAGGCGGCGCAGCACAATCCGACCGGTGGTGGCCAGACTGTCCACCGTCGACTCCACCTGGCGGAGCCGGCTGCGGTCGGCGTCGATCACCGTCGCTGTCACCAACATTCCGAACCGGGTCAACCCGGCCCCGCGGGCCTCTTCCCGGGCGGCCTGCTCCGCCGCCTGGACCGACACCAAGTTCCGGGCCGACGGCCCTTTGCGCCCCGAACCCTGCGCGGCGAACAGGGCGTCGCGGCGGTCGCGTTCGACCAGCTCGGCGCTGCGGGCCGAGTCATGCGGCCGGTACAGCAACGTCACCCGTTTACGCGAAATGTCACGGTGAGGAGCCAACAGTTTCGCCAACACGTTCGAGAACACCAACCCACGGGGGGCCTGAGACATCGCCCAAGTGACCGAGGTGGCCCCGTCATGCCAGTAGTGGTCTGCGGCCTCCTGCGCGGCGGACGGACCGGCGTCAGCCCAGGCGATCCCGGCGTTAGCCGCCCCGGCCTCCTCCACCAGGGCGTGCACCGTCGGCTCGTAGGCCACCCGGACCGCCGCCGCCAGCTGGGCGGTGGTCATCGGCTCGGCCGTCCCAGCGCCCGCCGCCGCCAACGGCCCAGTCAGGCCCGGCAGACGGTTACCGATCTCCACCGCCATATCCTCGACCGACCGCCGGCCGCCACCAAACGCCGACTGGCGGCTCCACGTCAACGCGATACGGCAACTGATCGACGCCGACCCCGACGGGTACTGGGCTACCACCTCCTCCATGATCTGGCGGGCCAACACCGGGGCGTCAGGATCCATGTGAGTCCGGACCTCCCGCTCCAGGCGGTGCCCCGAATCGGGGGCGGTCTCAATCGTCACCGACGCCCCAACCAGCCCGCTTTCTTGGCCGAGAGCGGCCAACCACCCACCCCAATGAGCCACCCACTGGTCGATCTGGTCCTCATCGACCAAAGCGTTGCCATCCGGTGAGGTCTCGATCACCGTCGAAACATGACCCGTCGACGGGTGATGCAACAGCACGAACGGCCGGTTATAGGCGTCCATAGCGTCGACCGCGGTCATCGCCGCCGCCAGGCCGGGAAGCTGAAACCGGCCGCTCTTAGCCCGCCCGGTAGGTCCCGAACGGTAAACGCGCCAACCGCGGCCGCGGCCCTGCGCCCACGCCGCCCGGGCACTGATCTTCTGCACCCCGTTACGGCCGTGACGGTCCTTGATCAACAACGGAGCCATAGCCAACGCCACCACCAGCACCCCAATCCCGGCGGCCACCAGTGACACGAACAGCAACACCACCACGATCAGCATCCCGACCATCAACACCGCCGTGCCCAACAGGCCCAGCCCGGCCAGCCCGGGGCTTTGCGGTTTCCGCCAGTTCCCGTAAGTCAACGTGGCCCGGGACTCACTCATCTTGGTCTCCCATGTTCGCTTCCAGCGCCCCTGACGCCGTGCTGGTGGCGCTACCTAACCCCCGGGCGGCGTTCCGGGCGGCTCCCGCCCCGCCCCCCCGGCCGGCGCCGCTCGGACCCCCCGACGACCCCGCGCTAGGGCTGCTTGTTGCCGGGGCCGATCCATTC
>JALYVP010000155.1 GCA_030853185.1 Actinomycetota bacterium
CGCCACGCCCGCCACCGGGCTCCGGCCGCGTCCGCCCGCTCGCCGGCCGGTTCGGTGGCCGGCGGCTGCGGGGCAACGACAACCGGCTCCGACCGCGGCTCAGGGCTCGACGCGGGGCCAGGACCCGCCCCGGCGACCGTCGCCTGGCGCCACACCTTGGAGAAGCGTTGGCCGGCGGTGACGAGGGTGAGGGCCAGCATCACCCACAGCAGAGGCACGAGGAGGAACCCCAGCAGGAGGCCCACGCAGAGGACGATGATCCTCTCCGCCCGCTCCATGAGCCCGCCTTTGGCGTCGAAGCCGAGGGACTCGGCCTTGGCCCGCTCGTAGGAGATCAGCAGCGACGCGGCCAGGACGGCCATGGGCAGCAAGAAGAGGTGCCCGTGGTGCGTGCTCTGCAGGTACCAGGCCACACCGCTGAGGACCAGGCCGTCGGTGACCCGGTCGGCGACGGAGTCGAAGAACGCCCCCCGGACCGATGAACGCCCCGATGCCTTGGCCAAGGCGCCGTCGAGGAGGTCGGGGATCGCCGATGCGACGAGCAGGACCAGGCCGATCCACAGGTGACCACTGGCGATCACGATGGCGGTGGGAACGGCCAGGACCAACCCGAGGGCCGTGAGGTGGTCAGGGGAGAGTCCGGTCCGCCGAAGAGCCGTGCCGACAGGCTTCGTCGCTCGGTCCACGCCCGTACGGAAACGTCCGTCGAACAAGAGTGCTCCTAAAAAGAAGGTTCATCCAATCTACCACCGGGTTGTGCCGATCGGCGTACCCCGCCCTGCGCCGGCGCCGGTCGGCGAGCTCAGTGCGGCCAGGCTCCCCGCACCTTCTCGTCGGTGACGGACAGGGCCTCGGGCAACACCCGGACGTCGGCCACCGACGTCATGAAGTTGGTGTCACCGACCCATCGGGGCAGCACGTGGAGGTGAAGGTGCCCGGGGACGCCGGCGCCGGCGGCGTGACCGAGGTTGGCCCCCACGTTCAGGCCGTCGGAGCCGTAGGCGGCCTTGAGGGCCACGGTGGCGTCGATCACCGCCTGCCACAGGGTGGCCGACTCCCCCCGGTTCAGGTCCTCGAGGTCGGCGACGTGGCGGGTAGGCATGATCATCAGGTGCCCGCTGGCATAGGGGTAGGCATTGAGCAGGGCCACCACTTCACCACGGCCATGGCGCCACACCACGTGCGTTTCGGTGTCAGGCGCCCCGGACGCCAGGATCCGGCAGAACACGCAGCCCGGCTGCGGACCGTCGTGGTCACCGGGCTCGGTCGTGGCATTGATGTAGTCGTGGCGCCAACCGGCCCACAGGCGGTCGAGCGAGCTCACTCGACGGGTTCGGGAGGCATGTGGGCTACGACCTCGTCGGCCAGCAGGTTGGCGAACGCCTCGGTGGCCACACCCCGCTCGGGGCGGTCCTCGCCCCGGCGGTTGACCCCCACTGTTCCCGCCTCGACGTCGTCGTCGCCGACCACCAACACGTAGGGGAGCTTCTCCATCTTCCCCCGGCGCACCCGGCCGCCGAGAGGCTCATCGGCGGCCACCACATCGACCCGGAAGCCCTGGCTCCTCAGCCTGGTCGCCACCTGCTGGGCGTACCCCTGGTGGTCGTCGCGCACCGGCAGGATACGGACCTGAACCGGGGCCAGCCACGTCGGGAAGGCGCCGGCGTAGTGCTCTACCAGGATGGCGAAGAACCGCTCGATCGACCCGAACAGGGCCCGGTGGATCATGTACGGGCGGTGGCGGTTGTTGTCCGCCCCCACGTAGGACATGTCGAAGCGCTGCGGCATCTGCAGGTCGACCTGCAGGGTTGAGACCTGCCAGCGCCGACCGATCGCGTCGCGCACGTGCACGTCGATCTTGGGGGCGTAGAAGGCCCCCTCCCCTTCGGCCACCACGTAGGCGAGGCCGGCCACCTCGAGGGCGTGGCGGAGGGCATCGGTGGCCACGTCCCACTCCTCCTCGGTACCCACGTGCTTGTCAGGGCGGGTCGCCAGCTCCGCTTCGAAGTCGGTGAGGCCGAAGGTGCGAAGGATGCGGATGACGAAGCGCAGCAGGCTGACCAACTCCCCTTGAAGCTGATCGGAGGCGCAGAAGATGTGGGAGTCGTCCTGGGTGATCCCCCGGACCCGCAGGAGGCCGTTGAGCACTCCGGACCGCTCGAAGCGGTACACCGTGCCGAGCTCGAACAGCCGGATGGGCAGCTCCCGGTAGGAGTGCTGGCGGTCCTTGAAGATCAGGATGTGCATCGGGCAGTTCATGGGCTTGGGGTAGTACGTCGCCCCTTCCATCTCCATCGGGGGGTACATGCCGTCGGCGTACCACTGGAGGTGGCCCGAGATCTCGAACAGTGTCGATTTGGCCAGGTGCGGGGTGTAGACGAACTGGTAGCCCGCCGCCTCGTGCTCACGTCGGGCGTGGTCCTCCATCAGCTTGCGAACCAGGCCCCCTTTGGGGTGGAACACCGGCAGCCCCCCGCCGATCTCCGGGGGGAAGTGGAACAGGTCGAGCTCAGCCCCCAGCCGGCGATGATCGCGCTTCTCGGCCTCGACCAGCCGGTGGAGATGGTCCTCGAGCGCCGCCTTCGACTCCCACGCGGTGCCGTAGATCCGCTGCAGCTGGGGGCGCTTCTCGTCACCCCTCCAGTAGGCGGCGGCCACCTTCTGGAGGGCGAAGTGGCCCAGCCGGGAGGTGGACGGCACGTGGGGCCCGCGGCACATGTCGACGAACCCGTCCCGGGCGCCTTGTTCCCCGGGGCCGGTGTTGCGGTAGGCGCTGACCATCCCCTCGCCCACCCCCTCGTGGAGCTCATCGTCGCCGGCGTGAACGCTGTCGATGCCGTCGATGATCTCGATCTTGTAGGGCTGGTCGGCGAAGAGGCGCCGACCCTCCTCGATGCTGTGCTCCTCGCGGGTGAAGGACTGGTCGGCGGCGATGATGGCCCTCATCCGCGTCGCGATCCGATCCAGGTCGTCATCGGAGAAGTGAGCCCCACCCGGCAGCTCGAAGTCGTAGTAGAACCCGTCGGTGATCGCCGGCCCGATGGCGTATTTGGCCCCGGGCCACAGGTCGGTCACAGCCTGGGCCAGGACATGAGCTGTGGAATGACGCAGGATGTGGCGGCCGGCGTCGGTGTCAGCGGTGAGGACGGCAACGGTGGAACCGCTGGCCAGCGGCGCCCCCAGGTCGACTTCGGTCCCATCGACGGTGACGGCGACGGCGGCCTTCGCCAGGCGCGACCCGATGGACCGGGCCAGGTCGGCGCCCGTCGACCCGGTGGGCAACTCCCGTGGCGAACCATCGGGCAAGCTGACGGTGATCGTATCGGTGGCGCTCACGGCGGCGAGGTTACGGGAGCCACCGCCTTAGGGCGCACGTTTTCGACCCGGCTCAGAGCACACCGAGCAGGGCGGCCGCCTTGCTGACCCCCAGGCCCGCCGCCGCCGCCCGGTCGATGGCGGTCAACGCCCCGGGCGTGTCGAGATCGCGGTCCAGGGTCCGGCGGGCGTCCTCCAAGCCGCCGTCGCCCTCGCCGGCCGCCCGCCACCGGGCCAACCGCGTGGCGGCGTCGACCATCAGCCCGTTGTGCCAGTCCCAGCTGTCCCGGTAGTGGTTGGCGATGATGGCCAAGCGGATGGCCGGCGCCTCCCACTCCTTCAACAGGTCGTGAACGAACACCAGGTTGCCGAGCGACTTCGACATCTTGGTGCCGCCCAGGCGAACCATCCCCACATGCATCCAGTGTCGGACGAACGGTTCCCCCGTCGCCGACGCCGACTGGGCCGCCTCGCACTCGTGGTGGGGAAAGACCAGATCGGACCCGCCCCCGTGGAGGTCGATGGTCTCTCCCAGCTCGCGCATGGCGAGCGCCGAGCACTCGATGTGCCAGCCGGGGCGGCCGGGACCCCACAACGTCTCCCAGGAGGGCTCGTCGGGAGCCGATGGCTGCCACAGCACGAAGTCGAGCGGGTCGCGCTTGGCCGGGTCGTCGGGCTTGCCGCCGCGCTCCTCGGCCAGCTCGAGCATCCGGGCGCGGTCGTAGTGGCTCACCTGCCCGAAGTCTGGATACGACGACACGTCGAAATACACGCCGCCGCCCGCCTGGTAGGCGTGAGCGGTGTCGAGGAGGATGCCGATGAAGCCGAGGATGTCGGGGATGGCCGACGTGGCCCGGGGCTCGGAGAAGCTGGGGATCAGCCCCAGGGCGGCCATGTCCTCGTCGAAGCGGCTCATCTCCTCTGCGGCCAGATCCAGGTAGTGGACCCCGAGCTCCCGGGCCTTGCGCAACATGTCGTCGTCGACGTCGGTGACGTTGCGCACGCAGCGGGTCTCGTGACCCCGATCCCGCAGGCGGCGCTGCAGCAGGTCGTAGGTGACGTACGTGGCGGCATGGCCCAGGTGGGCGGCGTCGTAGGGGGTGATCCCGCAGGTGTACATGCTGACCACGGGTCCGGGCTCGAAGGCGACCACCGCGCCCCGGGCCGTGTCGTAGAGGTGCAGGGGCGGCTCGTCGGTCATGGCGTCGCCCCGCTCAGGTGGGTCCGTCGATGCCGTTGATGCGGATCGAGGCATGGGTCTTGTAGCGCCGGTTGATCTCGAGGATCGCCGGTGTCAGGGCCTCGATGGCCAGGGCGCTACCCAACCCTCCCGAGTCGACGCCCCGCAAACCGGGGAGGCGGTCGATCAGGTCGATCAGCTCGTCGGTGGTGGACCGTTCGGCCGAGCACACCATGACGTCGGCGTCGAGCGGGTGGTCGAGGTCTGCCCACGCACCGGCTGGAAGGTGGTGGAAGGCACCGGCCACCCGGGCGTCGGGCAGGGCGTCGGCCACGGCTACGGTCACCGAGCCCGTCGGGGGGAGAAGCGGCACCATGTGACCGCCCCACCGGGTGAGAGCGTTGGCCATCGACACCACCAGCTTGCCGGCCAAGTCGTCGCGGAGGCCGTCGACCGTCGAGATCACCCCTTCCCAGGGGGTGGCCACCACGACCACGTCCGCACCGGCGGCGACCTGGTTGGTGCCCGGTACCAGCAGGAGGGATCGGCCGGACCAGCGCTCGGTCAGGGTTCCCACCGTCTCCGCCGCCCTCTCCTCGGAGCGGGACCCGACGGTCACCTCGATCCCGATGCCGGCAAACTGCACGGCGACGGCCTGACCGGCTGGTCCTGTCGCTCCGATGACACCGATACGCACCACCGCAGACTGGCACGCCACGCTGGCTACCGTCGACCCGGACCCGGACCGGGATTGGGACGCGGGTAGGTTGTCGCTGTGCTTTCCGCTCTCCGCCGCACCCGCCTGCTCGCCGGGCGCAGGGCCCCAGCCCGGCCCCCTCGGCCGTCGAGGGTCGGCACCTCCGCGCCCGGCCTGTCCGGGGTGACCCCGACGGGAGACCCGGTCCGGATCGAGACAGGGTCCGGCACGCGGCTGGTGGTGGCGTTCCTCACGTCCACCTGCACCACCTGTGGCACCTTTTGGTCGGCCCTCGGCGACGGCCGGGACGGCGGGACCGCCACGGCGGCGGCCGCAACACCCCCGCTGGTGGTCGTCACTCCTGATCCCACGACCGAGGACCGCCGGGCCGTCGCCCGCCTGGCTCCGGCGTCGGCGCCCGTGGTCATGTCCACGGACGCGTGGATCGACTGGGGCGTCTCCGGGTCACCGTTCTTCGTGGTCGTGGCCGACGGGGTCATCGTGGCGGAGGGCTTCGCCCACGACTGGGACCAGATGCTCGCCCTGATACCGGCCGCCTGACCCGGCGAGGTGGGACGCCAGGGCCCGCCCCGGCGGCGAGCGTCAGGCGCGGCTGCGCTCGGCCGGCCCGTCGTCATCGGCCAGGTCGGCCAGCGCCTCGAGGATGGCCGCCGTCACGTCCTCCACGTCCTGGTTCCCGTCGATCGTGTACACCAGGTCCCGGCCCGCGTAGTAGCGGACGAGCGGCTGGGTCTGCGCGTCGAACACCTCGAGGCGGTGCTCGATGGTTGCCCGGGTGTCGTCGAGGCGGCCCTCCTCCTCCGCCCGGGCCAGCATGCGGCGTTGCAGCTCGTGGCGATCCACCCGCAGGTGAACGACGCCGTGCAGCTCGACGTTGGCCTCCTTGGCCATCTCGTGGGCATGTTTGGCTTGGGCCAGGTTCCGGGGGAAACCGTCGAGCACGTAGCCCCCGTGCTGGGCGGCGGCGACGAGGCGCTGCCCGATGATCTCCAGGATGACATCGTCGGGGACCAGGTCGCCGCGGCTGATGGCGGCCTCGACCGCTTTGCCGACCTCGGTGCCGGCCTCGACCTCGGCTCGGAGGAGTTCGCCGCTGGCCACGTGCTCCACCCGGTAGTGGTCGGCCAGGCGCTCGGCCTGAGTTCCCTTGCCGGCTCCGGGCCCCGCCAGCATCAGCAGTCTCATGGCCGTCCCCCTGGTCCCCCGACGCTCGACACGGCCCCGAACGATACAGGCTGAGGCGACACAGCCGCCGAGGGGACCACCCTGGTGGCGCCGCCGACCGCCCTATGGGGCGCCGGGAGGGGCCTCGGCGTGGGCCCGGTAGATCTGGTAGCGATCGGCGGTCGCCGCCTGGCGGACCGGATCGGGCTCGAACGTCGGCCCGGGGCGGTTCCACCGGCCGGCTTCGGTCATCTCCGTCTCCAGGCCGGCCGCCATGCGGGCCAGGAATGCTGCTCCCAGCGCGCCGCCCTCGGGTGTGGCGACGGTCTCCACGGCCAGGCCCGTCACATCGGCGGTGGCCTGCATCCACGCCGCGACCCGGCTGCCTCCACCGGTGGCCACGATCCGCCGGGGGTGGACCCCGGAGCGTTCGAGGATGTGGCGAACGGCGAACGCCGATGCCTCGTACGCCGCCCGGCGCAGCTCGGCGGGGCCCTGGGTCAGGTCCAGCCCCCGCATCTCGGCCCGGCGACCCGGGTCGTGCAGCGGTACCCGCTCCCCCCGCAGATAGGGGGCGAAGACGGGCACCGACCCGGGCGCCGCCGTCGACGCATCGGCGGGGCGCACCACCCGGTCGATCCAGTCCAACCACAGACCCCCGGCGTTGCTGGCTCCCCCGACCATCGACGCCCCGCCCCTCCAGTGCGGGAGAACCCAGGAACCGGAACCGGGGGCGGCCTGGCCTTCTTCCACGGTGGTCCACACCACCAGCGTGGCGCCGCAGACGACCAGGACGTCCCCGACCCGGTCGGCCCCGGCGACGAGTTGCTCGCAGAGGGCGTCGACGCCGCCGGTGCCGACGAGCGGCGCCGGTCTTGAGCCCGTGGTCCCCCAGCCCACCTCGCCGATCACGTCGCCGAACATCCTCAGCTCCGGCAGCTGGTTCGCCTCGACGCCGCAGGAGGCGCACAGCTCCTTGTCCCACCCCTCGGCACCGAGCAGCGGCCCCATGGTGAGCGCGGTCCCCGGGTCGACGGCGGCGGCCGCCCCGAGGGCCCGGTTGGCCACGGCCTGGGCCGGCCCGTACCCGGCTGCGCTGCGGTGGTGGGCGGCGACCCAGCGCAACAATCCGAGGGCCTCGGTGGATTGGGTCGGGTCGGCTCCTCCGGGAGCGCCAGAACCTGCGCCACCAGACCCGCGACCCCGCTCGTCGCCGTAGAGCAATCCGGGGCTGACGGGAACGCCGTCACCGTCGACGGCGGCCATCGACGGGGCCATGGCCGAGACCGCCACCGCCACCGGCGCCGTCTCCTCCAACGCCTCCAGCGCCCGGCGGGGACCCTGTCGCCACGCCAACCCGGCGTCGTGCTCGAGGCGTCCTGCGCTGGGGGCCCGGACCGGGTGCGGCATCCGGCAGGAGCTGATCACCCGGCCGGTCCCGGTCACGGCGACGGCCTTCACCGAGGTTGTCCCGATGTCGATGCCGACCGTCACCGGGCCGCGATCCCCCGGACCCGCATCCCTGCCTTCCGGATGTGACATCGGTGCCACCACCCGCCAGTATGGCCGCCGTGCCGCCCCAACCGATCGTCGGCACCCGGCGCCGGGTGCTGGCCACCGCGCCGCTGCGCGGCCCCGGGCTGGACAAGCTGCGTCACCTCTTCGACATCGTCCACGAACCGTGGATCGACCAGGCGCCGTTGCGGATCTACAACCCCTCGGACCTGGCGGCTCGCGTCGACGCCGAGGGGGCGACGGTCCTGGTGGTGGAGAGCGACGTGGTCAGCGGGCCGGTCCTCGATCGGCCGTTGCTGGCGGTGGCCGCCA
>JALYVP010000156.1 GCA_030853185.1 Actinomycetota bacterium
CTGCTCCCCGGCCGCGTAGAGGAGCGGAGGGAGCACGACCAGGCTGACCAGGTCGGGGGTGGCGCGGATGGTGGGGACGCCGGGGACCAAGGCCACCGCCAGTCCGGCGATCACCAGCAGGGAGGGGGCCGGGACCCGCAGCCGCTGAGCGAAGGCGGCCACCAGGGTCGCCAGCACCACGAGCGACAACACGATCTCGACGGTGCGCATGGAGCCGGCCCTTTCACCAGGTTCGATTGCCGACCAGACTTCCCGGCGCGCCGCGAACAGTGTAGACCGGTCCCATGGCCGACAGCCCAGTCACCCCATCCCCGTCCTCACCACCGTCCCGGGAGCGCCTCGACGCCGGCCAGGTCGCGGCCGGGCTGGAGCGGCTGGCGGGATGGGAGGGCGACGGGTCGGCGATCGTGCGCAGCGCCACGATGCCTGACTTCCTGGCCGCCATCGAGCTGGTCACGGCCGTCGCCCAGGTGGCCGAGGCCATGGACCACCATCCCGACATCGACATTCGGTGGCGCACGGTGCGCTTCGCCCTGTCGACGCACAGCTCGGGTGGGGTCACGGAGACCGATCTGGCCGCGGCGGCCGCCATCGAGCGACTGATCGGGCGGAACCAACCGCCTTCCTGAGAGTACGCTTCGCCGCCGCCGCACATCGCCAGTAGCGATGCATTGTGTCTCTCTAAACTATTGGACAGATGGCCGGTGGCTGAGCCATACTGGAGTTGCTCCGATCGGTTGTCCCCCCGGCTGGTCGTTAGAGCAGATGCTCGAGGGCCCGGCTCCCCCCGCTGGGCCCTCGCAGCGCGCCTGGGCCCGGTGACACCCCCATCCGTTCCCCCGAACGATCACCGGCCCGGGCGCCCGCCCGCTGCGCCAGACGGTAGGCGATGGGGCACTGCCGATCAAGGGGCTGGTGGGTTCCGAGTCCCTGCCGGGCGTTGCGCACCGCCCTCCGCGTCGGCTACAACCCGCCCATGACCAGTGATCCCCACCCAGCAGGCCTTGTCTCCCAGACCATCCCGGTCAACATGTACCAGGCACCCCATGCTGTCGTGGTGGTGGCGGTGGCCCCGGCGGTGACGCCCGACGACGTGGTGGTGGAGCGGACCGGCCGGCATCTGAGCATCAGGGCCCGGCTGCGCAACGCCGCCGAGCGGCAGTACCTGCTCCACGAGTGGACCTACGGGGACTATGAGCGGGAGCTGGACCTCCCGGACGGCTTCGGTGGGGGGTTGGAGGCGTCCCTGGTCAACGGCCAGCTGGTGGTGCGCATCCTGGAGGGGCCGGTGGACCCGGGGGAAACCGTGTCGGTCACCCCCGCCAAGCGCCACGTCAGGTCCTGATCGGTGCGGGCCGTCATCCGTGTCACCTTCGCCCTGTGCCTGGCCCTGCTCCTGGCCGGCGCCGGAGGTCTGCTGGCCCAGGGCACCAAGGCGTCGGGACCGGCGAGTCGCCCCTCAACCGCTTCGGGGCCCGGGCCTGCTACCACCACTGGCGGGAGGGGGACCGTCCCGGCCCCCACCACCACGGTGCCGCCGGTGACGGTGCCTAGTGCCATGATCCTCGAAGCCGACCTGCTCGTCCCCAACGACCTGGGGGGCTACTACCACCCGGTGCCCTCCGAGAGCGCTCAGCAGTGGGCCGGGTCGGGGTGCCTGGCGCCACTGGGAAAGCCGCAGGGGGTGGCCCGCCAGGCCGTGCAGTTCCTCGAGGGTCCCTACTTCGGGGGCCTGCCCCTGATCAACGAGCAACTCGACGCCTTCGGAACCGTACCGGCCGCCGCCTCCGCCTACCGGTCTCTGGCCGGCGCCCTCGGATCCTGCCCGGCGCCGACGGTTGCCGTCTACGCCAACCAGGTCGCCGTCCCGTTGACGCCACTCACCATCCCTGGGATCGGCGACCAGGCTGAGGCCGTCCACGGGACCTACCACCTCCACGGCCGCACCGAGCAGCTCACCGTCGCTGTCGTCCGCACCGGGGCGACGATCGTGGTCTTCGCCTATGCGGACACCACGCCCGTGTCGAACACGATCCTGGGTGACGTCACCTCCACGGCGCGCGCCGCGGTCGGCAAGGCCTCGTAGCAGCTTCAGCTGATGGGAAGGTCGCTCCGCTCGAGGACGGGCGGGATGCCGTCGACGTGGCGGTGGTGCTGGGCCAGGCGGGCCAGGTGCTGGCTGAACAGCCAACCCTCGTGCAGGCTGGCCTTGCTGCGACCGGCGTGGCGCCGGTCGAAACGGTACGCCAGGTTCACGGCCCGGTGCCAATGGCCCCTGGCCACCACCTCGAGCAGGATCTTGAAACCGTTGGCCTCGAGGGTCACGCCCTCGATCACCGAGCGCTCGAAAGCGAACAGCCCGCTCAGGGGGTCGGTCAGGGGGCGGGAGCGGGGGATCAGTGCGTGGACCAGCCGGCGGCTGGAGGATGACACGGCCCGGCGCCACGGCCCCGACAGCCCGGCGCTCTCCCCGGCGCCGGCGAAGCGGGTGCCGACGACCAGATCGGCCTCGCCCGCCTGGATGGCGGTGACCAGGGCCGGCACGATCTCGGGGGGGTGCTGCAGATCGGCGTCCATGACCACGATGACCTCGCCGCTCGCCACGGCGAAACCGTCCTGGACGGCGCCCCCGAGCCCGCCCGGCCGGCGGCCGGCGGGCCGGTGGTGGAGCCGGATGGTCCGCTGCGGGTGGTGCTGGGCGGCGATGGCCTTGGGGGTGTCGTCGTCGGAGTCGTCGACGAAGAGCAGCTCCCAGTCGCCGCTCGGGCCGAAGGCCTTGGTCAGGCGGTCGACGAGGAGCTCGACGTTGGGTGACTCGTTGCGGGTGGGCACGATGACCGTGACCGCCACGGGCGTGGCTATGAGGTCCCTGGCGGTCAACGCCACCTAGTGCCCCGCAGGGGAGGAGTCCCCGTAGGGGGCAAGCTGGGTTGGCATCGAAGAGAGCATACGGGAACGGTCACCGCCTCCTCGGGCAGGCGTCCCCGGCATCACCCCGAACCCGGCCGTCGATGATGGTGACACCCTCGGCCCGCAGCCGTCGGGCGTGCTCGGACTCCCGGCCCGGGACCAGCCGACCGCTGACCGTGACCACCCGCCACCACGGCAACCCGTCGCTGTGGGCCAGGACGGCCCCCACGCCCCGTGCCGCTCCGGGGTAGCCGGCCTCGGCGGCAACGTCACCGTAGGACACGACCTGGCCGGGGGGCAGGGCGACGATCACGGCCGTCACCCGCTGGCGGAAGCTCGCAGGCATGGAAGGGGACCGGCCTGCTCAGCCGCCGGACACGAAGGCGTCGGCGCCGGCCGGGGGCCGGGGATCGTCGGGGTCATCCAGCCACCCGGCGGGCAGGGCGACGGGCCGGGGTCCGTTGGTGTGGCCCCGGGGGAGCCGGCGGGCCTCGGGGGGTAGGCTCAGGCCGGGCTCAAGGGCCCCCAGCCGGTCGTCCAGTTCGGCGAGGGACGACACCAGGGCCAGTTCGCGGCGGGCGGCTCCGCCCACCGCGAACCCCGTGAGGTACCACCCGATGTGCTTGCGCAGCTCGCGCATGGCCAGGTGCTCGCCGTGGTCCTCCACCAGCATCCGGGCGTGGCGACCGATGGTGTCGGCGACCTCGCCGAGGCGGGGATGGGGGCGGGGTGGGCGGCCGGCGAAGACATCGGCCAGCTCGGCGAACAGCCACGGCCGGCCCAGGCACCCCCGGCCGATGACCACGCCGTCGCAGCCCGTCGCTGCCATCATCGCCAGGGCGTCGGCGCCCTCCCAGATGTCGCCGTTGCCGAGCACCGGGATCGTCGTCACTGCCGACTTGAGCTCGGCGATCGCCGTCCAGTCGGCCTGGCCCGAGTAGAGCTGCTCGGCGGTGCGGGCATGGAGGGTGACCGCCGCCGCCCCCTCGGCTTCGGCGATCAGGCCTGACGCCACGGATGTGCGGTGCTCGCCGTCGGTACCGATCCGCATCTTGACGGTGACCGGTACGGCGCCGGCGTGACGGACGGCGCCGCCGACGACGGCCGCGAACAGCCGCCGGTGGACGGGAAGGGCGGCCCCGCCGCCCTTCTTGGTGACCTTGGGGGCCGGGCAGCCGAAGTTGAGATCGACGTGGTCCACCCCGATCTCGTCGACCAGCCGGTCCACGGCGCGGGTGACGACCGCGGGGTCGACACCGTAGAGCTGGACGCTGCGCACGGCCTCGTCGGGACGGAAGCCGATCATCCGCATGGTCCTGGGGTTGCCCTCGACCAGGGCGCGCGCCGTCACCATCTCGCTGACGTACAGACCGGCACCGAAGCCGGCGCACAGCCGGCGGAAGGCGCTGGTGGTGACCCCGGCCATCGGGGCCAGGACGACGGGTAGGTCCAGGGCCAGGGTCCCGATGCACAGGTCGGGGGTTGCGGTGGCTGCGGGGGTCACGGGTGGCTGGCCCTCAACGGTGGCTCCCGGTCGGGGACGGGGGCCGGTTCCACAAGCTGGTGATGGCCACCCCGAGCTCGCCCAGAAGGGTGCGCAGCAGCGGCAGGGACAGCCCGACGACGTTGCTCGGGTCGCCGTCGACCCGGTCGATGAACGGGGCGGACAGGCCGTCGAGGGTGAAGGCGCCGGCGACTGCGAGCGGTTCTCCCGACTGGATGTAGGCGTCGATGTCGTCGTCGTCGATCCGGGCGAAGTGGACGACGGTCGACGCCACACCCTCCGCCGTGCGTTCCGTGGCGGCGTCGATGAGGCAGTGCCCGGTGAGGAGGACACCCTCGGAGCCGCTCATGCGCCGCCACCGTTGCGCCGCCTCGGTGGACCCGGCCGGCTTGCCGTGGGCCACCCCGTCCAGCTCGAGCGCCGAATCGCAGCCGAGGACCAGGCCCGCCGACCGGCGGCCGGCCACGGCGGTCGCCTTCCGCCGGGCCAGGACGGCTACCAGATCCCGGGGCCGGGCCGGGTCCAGGTCATCCTCGGGGGCCCCGCTGACGTCGACCTCCGGCTCGATCCCGGCGCTGCGCAGCAGCCGCAGGCGCGACGGCGACTGGGACGCGAGCACGAGGGCGCGGGGAGGCGGGGGCATGGCCCCCCATGGTGCCACCCGGGACCGGCCTGACCTGCCCGCGGTTCTCGAACACACGTTCGATTCGGGGAGTACGCTGCTGCCGTGACCGACCGGACAGCCGTGACCGACCTCATCGCCCGGGACCGCCCGGCGTGGGCGGAGGGGCTCAACGCCGCCCAGCGCCGGGCCGTGGACCACGAGGGGGGCCCACTGCTCATCGTCGCCGGCGCCGGGACGGGCAAGACACGGACCCTGGTGGCCCGCCTGGCGCGCCTCATCGGCGAGGGGGTGGCCCCCGAGCGCATCGCCCTGCTGACCTTCAGCCGGCGGGCGGCCGACGAGATGGTGCGCCGCGCCGGGGCCCTCACCGACGTGGCCGTGGCCCGGCGGGTGGAAGCGGAGACGTTCCACGCCGTCGCTCACCGCCTCCTGCGCATCCACGGGGCCGCCGTCGGCCTGGGCGAGGGGTGGAGCGTGGTGGACGCCGTCGACGCCGCCGAGCTGATGGGCCTGGTGCGAGCCGACGTACGGGCCTCCCGGGCCCAAGGCACCGGCGGCGGGCGCTTCCCGAAGGCCCAGACCCCACGGTTGTCCTCGAGCTGGAGCTGCATCGCCGCCGCCTGCCCTTCGTGAAGTTCGGCGGGCTGCGCTTCGTCGAGGCTGCCCACGTCCGGGACCTGGCGGCCTGCCTGCGCATCCTCGACAACCCGTGGGACGAACTGGCCTGGCCCCGGGTCCTCGGTCTCCTCGACGGCGTGATCCCCGGCACCGGAGAGGACTGGAGGAAACCACCGGGTGGTGGCCGGCGCGGTCGACGAGTTCCTCGGGTCCCTCTGGTGATCCAGCTGTGGTCAGGCCGCCTGGGGCCAGCCCCGGCGGTCGTGAGGCCGGCCCCTTGCCCCTCAGGACGCGGCCGGGCCGTCCCCGTTGCCCGATCGGGGCAGCGAGGCGGGGGCGGGTGAGTCCCGCCGCTCCCCGGCGGCGTCCTCGGTGTCCTGGCCCCGGGGGAGGCCCAGTCCTTGGCGCAGCACGTCGAGGATGGCCAGGCCCTGCCCGGCGACCCCGGAGAGGACCTGGCTCACCCCCTCGGTGCCGTTGAGGACGACCAGGTTCGATCCTTCCAGCGCCTCCGCCGAACGGGCCACCAGCTCCGGGAGCTGGTTGACCAGCAGGCTGGACGCCAGGAGCTGCTGGTTGCCACCCCCGAGACCCTCGGCTCGTAGGCGCATGGCGTCGCGCTCCGCCTCGGCCAGCTTGCGAACCTTGTAGGCCTCGGCGTCGGCGGGCTTCTCGACCTCTGCCACCAGTCGCTGGGCGGCCAGGCTCGCCTGGCGCTCGGCCAGCGCAGTTTGCTCGGCGATGACCTGCTGGGTCGCCCGGGCCTGCGACAGGGGGCCGGCCTGGGCCGCCTGGGCCTGGGCCTCGTCCACCTGGGCTTTGTAGCCGGCCTGGGCCACTCGGGTCTGCCGCTCATACTCGGCCTTGTTGCGCTCCGCCTCCTGCTCCTGCTCGGCCGCGGCCTGATCGGATTGAGCCGCGGCGATGCGGGCCTGGCTGGCCACCGCCGCGGCGTGGGGCGCGGCCAGGTTGTTGATGTAGCCGCTGGTGTCCTCCACCTCTTGGATCTGGAGGCTGTCGACGACCAGGCCCAGCTTCTCCATCTCCGGGTGGCTGCCCTCCTTGATCTCCTGAGCCACCCGGTCCCGCTCCCGGATGATCTCCTCGACCGTCAGGCCCCCCACGATGGAGCGCAGGTGACCGGAGAAGACCCGGCCCACCAGCTCCTCCATCTTGTTCTGCTCGCTCAGGAAGCGCCGGCCGGCGTTGGCGATCGACTGCTGGTCGTCACCGACCTTGAACACAGCCACGGCGCGCATCTGCAGGCGGATGCCCTGCTTGCTGACGCATTCCTCGACGATCTCGGCCTCGCGCAGGGCCAGGGAGAGGATGTTGGCCCGCTGCTTGATCGGAAGGACGAAGCAGCCGTGACCGGTGACGATGCGGAACTGAGGTCCGCCCGGGTCCCGATGCTTGGAGCCGGAGACGAGGATAGCCTCGTTCGGCTTGGGAACGTGCCAGAACAACATACCGTCACTCCTTCAACAGGGTAGGTGTGGTGATGAACGGGGTGACGGTGACCGACCGGGGAGCGGTCTGGTTGATGACCAGCACCTGGGTGTGCTTGGCCACGGGCCCGTCGGCCCAGGCCGCGAACGCCTCCGAGCCGCCTCGGATGGCAACCATGACCTCGCCCGCTCCGCCTTCTGGGATCGGAACCGTGATGTGTCCGACCGCTCCGACCACGCTCTCCCCATCCATGGAGGTCATTCTCCCACGCACTGGCGAGCGAACGGGGCGAACCGGTGCTGAAGCGCCGCCGGCCTACTCGGCGGGGATCAGGAACCTGGCGATGCCGGTCATGTCCATCAACCGGCGCACCGCGTCCGACGGATTGACCACCATTGCTCGCCCCGCCTCGCTCTGGCAGCGCCGCCACACGGCCACCAGGGCCCCCAGACCGCTCGAGTCGATGAAGGTCAGCTCGGTGAGATCCACGCTGATCTCGAAGCAGCTACGGGCGTAGAGGGCATCGACGGTCTGGCGCAGGACGGGGACGCTGAGGTTGTCCAGCTCGCCCTGCAGGTGGATCCGCGCCGGCCCACCATCGGGATGTTGCCAACCGACCGTCAACCCGCCGAGGGACAGACGATAGCTGTCAGCCATGGTGAGTCCCGTCCTCTCGGCCAGCGTGGCCCTGGCCCAGCCTAGAGCAGGCCGACGCCGGCAGTCCCTGCGATTGCCGTCAGATCAGCGATTCACGACAGGCCCAGCGCGGCCGAGCACGCCGGCCATTGGCCCCACCCGCTGCGGGCCTGGAGCTGCGTGGCGGCTGCGTCCTGCATGGACGGCGGCTCCTGGTCGGGACGGCCCGGGTAGCCGAGGCCCGACCAGGTGGATGCGCTGAACTGGTATGCCCCGAAGAACCCGTTGCCGGTGTTCTCCTGGTAGTTGCCGCCCGACTCGCACTCCCGGAGCCGGGCCCAGTTGCCCCCCGCACCGCCCCCTCCGCTCGCGGTCGCCGGCGGCGCAGGTACAGACGGCGCAGGTGCGGACGGCGCCGGTGCGGACGGCGCCGGTGCGGACGGCACGGG
>JALYVP010000017.1 GCA_030853185.1 Actinomycetota bacterium
CAGAAGCGCCGGCGGGATGTCTTCTTCGCCCTGCTGGCCGGCGTCCTCGGTTCGTTGATACTCGGGATCATCCCCGGATTGCACGCCATGCTGTACATCCAGATCCTGTTCGACGTGCTGATGGCGTCCTACCTCGGCCTGCTGATCCGCATGCGCAACCTGGCCGCCGAGCGGGAGCTCAAGCTCGCCTACATGCCCGGCAACCGCCGGGTGCAGGAAGCCGTGCACGCCCCCCTCCAGCCGACCGCCAGGCGCGCCGTTGCCGGCGGCGAGAGCTACCAGGACGAGTACGACTACGAGTTCGATTACAGCTACAGCGAGCTGGCGGTGCGTCGGGCCGCCAACTGACCGGCTCGGACACTCTCCTGTCGAGCGGCTCGGTGCCCGTGCCGCGCCGCGGATCCACCGTCGACACCGACGGCATTGCTGAGGCCGTCAGGGACGAGCTGGGCGGTGTGCATGCCGCCCGGGAGGCGGGCCTGGCCGCTTGCCGGCGCACGATCCGCCTGGCCGGGAGCGCCATTCGTGCCGTGCACCGTCATCAGCCCGAGCGGGCTGCCGACCTGACGGCGCAGTGCGGTGCGGCCCTGCGGGAGGCTCAGGCGGCGCTGCTCGACTATCCCATGGTCGCCCATGCCGGATTTCTCTTCGACGCCGAGAAGGAGTACGTCGAGGCCGTCCTCACCGCCGCCCTGGTTGCCGCCGAGCCGATGGCCGATGCCCGCTCCCTCCAGGTGGGTTTGGCGGCCTGGCTCAACGGGATGGCGGAGGCCGCCTCCGAGCTGCGTCGTCACCTCCTCGACCTGCTGCGCCAGGGGCGGCTGGGCGACGCCGAGACGCTCCTCGAGGCCATGGACGACATCTATGACCTGCTGGTGGGAGTGGACTACCCCGACGCCATCACCGGAGGGCTTCGCCGGCGGGCCGATGCCCTGCGGGCGGTGCTCGAGCGGACCAGGAGCGACCTGACGACGACCACACTGCAGTACCGCCTCCAGGCTGCTCTCGAGCGTCGGACGGGCGGTTGACCGCCGTCTCCGCCTGCGGGTCAGGCACAGCCGAGAGACCAGCGGCCCTCCGCTAACCTGGCGGTTTCCTCGGGGGTGTAGCTCAGCCCGGTAGAGCGCTACGTTCGCAACGTAGAAGTCGTGGGTTCAAGTCCCATCACCTCCACAACAAAAGTCCAGCTCAGTAGGGGTAGAGGCGGAACCACCGATAAGGTCACGCTGTCCCGAAGTGCTAATCGTGACCTTACGTGACCTTATCTGGCTGTAACCTGACCCCTGATGGCACGTCGCAAGCGGCAGCGAGGCCTCCGCGGGGTGGGGGCGATCGATCAGCTCCCGAGTGGCCGCTGGCGCCTCCGAGTGCCCCTCGATGACGGCCGGCGGGCGACCTATGGCACCTACGCCACCGAGGAGCAGGCAGGAGAGGCCCAGGCACGATGGCGCCTGACTCATCTGCTGGCGACGGACGACCCGCAACTGGCGGTCGACGTCCCGGCCGCCGTGGCGGTCGGCGGGGTTCGCTGCGATGAGTGGTTCGAGCGTTGGCAAGAGGCGAAGAAGGCTCGGCGTTCCAGGGTCCGGGTTAACAACAAGAGGGGCGGCGCCGAGACGACGGCCGCCCGGGACCGGGCGTACTGGTCGAAGTGGTGGAGCCCGGCCATCGGCTCGGAGCTGCCTCACACCATCGCCGGTCGTGACATCGCCGCCGTGATCGACGTCATGGAGCAGGCAGGCCGGGCGCCGCTGACGGTCAAGACGCACTGGGTGATGGTCAAGGCGTTCTTCTCTTGGCTCGTCGACGAGGAGGTCCTGGCCGCCAGCCCGATCGCTAAGGCGTCCATATCCGTCGACCCAGCCCGGGACCGGGTCAGGGACATCGTGGTGCCGGACTTCCGCTACATCGACATGTTGTCGGCCCGGTTGGGGACGGGCGGGGATCGACTGGTCTTTGAGCTGCTGCTCGGCACCGGCGGCCGCCGCTCTGAGGTGGCTGGCATGGTGGTCGGCGATGTGGACCTGGCCGCCAGGCGGGTGTGGGTTCGCCGGCCGGTCGTCGAGGTCGAGGGCAGACTGGTGAGGAATCTCAGGCCCAAGGGTGGCCGGGACCGGGCAGTGGTGGTCGGTCCTCAGCTGGCCCAGCTGCTCCGGGTTCACTTGGCAGACAAGGGTGTATGCCCTTCGGACGCGCCGCTGCTCACCAGCCCTACGGGCAAGGGCTTCCGCTGGAACAACTACCTGGCTCGCACGCTTCGCCCCGCTATCTGCTCGACCGCGGTGCGCTGGGCGGTCGGGGAGCGCAAGCGAACCATGGCGGAGGGGCTGAGCCGGGCCGAGGCCACGGTGGAGGCGGTGGCCGCAACCGGCAAGCTCAAGGGACTGACGCCCCACCACCTTCGTCACACGGCCGCTGCCCTGCTGTGGGCAGCGGGGGCGAGCGACATTGAGGTGCAGCTCATCTTGGGCCACGCCGACATTGCCACCTCGAAGCGCCTCTACGCCCACCTCCTGCAGGGCTCAGAGGATTGCGCCGCTGCGCGCGTCGAGCAGCTCCGCCAGGCCCGCCGTGCTGGCTGACGGGGCCTGGTTCGACGGGCTCTGAAGCTCAGCCGACAGTTGCCCTGAATACGGCCCTGCGGGAGATGGCAACCCCCATCGACGCAGCCCGAACGGCCACCTCTCAGAACCTGCTCCGCCGCGTCAACCTCCAACGGATACTTGACGCAACGCCGGACAAGTCACTCCAGGCCTCCGAGGGCCGCGGCGCTGGCTCGCAGCGCCATAGAGGATGCGGCAGGAGAGGACGTGCGAACCGAGCTGTGACGGTCGCACCCTACGGCGACGCCCAGGCTCAGAGCGCACGCCGAATGACCCGCCGCCTAGTCTCACGAACGGGTCATAGGGAGGGACCATGAGCTGCGAGTGCCATGAGCTGTCCGCCGCGGAGTCAGTGTTCGTGAGCGCGGTGGCCACCCTGAGGAAGACCTACCGGGACCACACCTTCTACGTTGAGCGAGACGTCGTGCATTACCTGCAGATTCTCATCCGCAACGACTTGCCGGATGGATTCCGAGTCTTCAACGACTACGGAATTGTTCGTGGCCCAAGGCGAGCCCGATCCGCCGATATCGCCATCCTCGTCGCTGATCGTGTTCTTGTAGCCGCGGAGTTCAAGTTCGAGCCGTGTGCTCGGAGAGCAGACATCATGGCAAACAAACTCCCGGTGATCGGGTGGGTAGACGAACTAAAGGACATCGCTCGCATTGAGGAGTTCGTGAACCTGGGCGTAGCCGCCGTGGGATTTTCGATCTGCATCGACGAAGGTGGTCGTTACCGGGCCAAAGACAGACCGACGCACAGCAGAGTTGAGGACTGGGACACGGGTTACGGAACCCAAGTGACCGTCACTCGGTGGCCTCCAGTCACACCCAGAGCCCCTCAAGAGGCGTGAAGCCGTAAGCCGTATTTCCGGCGACGACGGATCGGGGGAAGGCATGCTACTCACGCGACGACGACGTTCCGAACGAGGAGTGGGAGCGTTCGGTCACGCCTGTGGCCCGCCGTGTGGCTATCGCCAGTCAATGTCGACGATGATCGGTACGTGGTCGCTGCGGGCGGCGGCTCCTGCACGAATCCATTCCTCGTAGCTACCGACAGTGACGGCCTGCAGCTGTTCTAGTCGTGAGCGGTGGATAAGGACGTAGTCGATGTGCCACCCGTGCTCCTGCTTGTAGGTCCAGAAGTGGGTGGCCCGTGTCGGGACGGTGAGGTCCTCCTTGAACCAGAAGTGGTAGGCGCTGACCAACCCGAGCTCAGTCCAGAGTGCGTGGGCGCGAGTGACCCACGCGTTTGGCACCGTCCGTCCGAGAGCGTGGCCGATGTTGAAGTCGCCTGCGACAATCGTGTCGCCACTCGTCAGCTTGTCCGCCCATGCAGTGAGGCAGGCGATGACCTGGTCCTCGTAGGCCCGACCGCTGCCGGTCTCCGGGCAACTGTAGATGCCGAGGATTGATGGCCCTTGGACGCTGGTCGCGGCGCGCACCACCTGCCCTCGGGAACCCGTTCCGGGAGGGGCTCCACTCCGCTACGGCTTGCGATGGCGACGGCCTTTGAGGGGAGAGGGCCATTGGACACCCAGCTGAGCGGGGGATCGGCTGGGGATGATGGATTCGCCAGCGTCGTCTCGCAGAGAACCGCTATGTCGACGCCGACCGCCTCAAGGGCCACCCACTTGGCCAGGCCTCCGGACCGACAGTTCCACGTTGCGAGCCGCATTCCCGAAACCTATCTGTCAACTCTCCACGGAGTGCATCCGCATGGTTCGGGGTGAACCAGATCGGCCGCCCCGCCCTTGGTTGCGCGTCTATCAAAGTCAGGCTTTGAGGTTCCGCTGCCGTCGGTTTCGCCGCCGATTGGTGTCGATGTAGCCGTCGAGGTCGTCGACGTCGTAGCGGGTCGACCCGCCGACCTTAACGAAGGGCAGCTCCCCTCGGTGGACGAGGCGCTCAATGGTCGCTCGTGACACCCCGAGGTACGCCGCTGCTGTCTCGACCGGGACCAGGCGGCGTGTCCGGTCGACGGCCAGGGTCACTTCCCCAGGAGGCTGGCGGTCGGCCACGGCTCGATTCTCCTCAGGCTCGCGCTGGCGCGCTGCCCTCAACAGGGCCATCGGCTTCGCTCTTCGGGTTGGCCAGCACCGGCGCCCAGATCGTCAACTTTCCGGTGTCGACGGCAACCTCGAGTCCGCTGGTCGTCAACACCTCGACGAGTTGGTCATCAGCGGGACCGTGGACGATGACGATGCGACGGACTGGCACGGAGGGGTGGGTGGTCATGAGGTTGCTCCTTTGTCTGGGGTCGGAAGGTTTCGACGACGACGTGCCGGGTTGACCGGGTTGGCCGACCGCAGCCGGCCGCGGACCTTTCGTCTGGGCCTAGGCGGCGGCGGGGCCACGAGGCTGATGTAGTGGGGCGGGTGGTTCGAGTGGGCGAGGTAGCCGATGCCGGGGGCCATGGTGTTGATCTGTTCCGGCGGGATTGCCGGACGCTGCTGGATGGTCTGGGACCAGCCGCCTTTGAGGCCTTGGCCGTTGCGGGTGCGGTAGGTGACGTCTTGGGTGCCGGCGAGATAGGAGAGCTGGGTGAGGGTGTCGCGATCGGCGATGCCGCCGAGGGCGATCTTGGCGGCGAAGAGGGTGACGAACCCGTCCGCTGCTGGTCCCCACCGGGTCCGGGCCTGGTGGAGGTCCTGGAGGCAGGCCAGGGTGATCAGTCCTTGGCTGGCGCCTTCGGCGACGATGGCAGGCAGATCGGGAAGGGGAGCGATGTTGGCGACCTCGTCGAGAGCGAACACGACGGGGGGAGGGTTCCCGGCCCTGGTGTAGGTGGCGTGGCGGATCTGGTCGAGGAGGCAGACCACGATTGGCGCCAACTGGGCCTGGTGGTGGGACGGGGCGACGAGATAGAGCGTGTCAGCGCTGCATACGAAGGCTTGGGGGTTGAAGTTCGGCTCGGCCGCGGCTTCGAGGGCGTGCTGGTGGCGGTAGGCGGCAAGGATCCTGGCTGCGGTGGAGAAGATCCCGGACCGTTCCCTCTCGTCGGTCTCGGCGATGCCGACGAGGGTCTCTTTGGCCAGCTCGGTCTTGAGGGTGGCCCCGAGAGCGCGGAGCGGTTCGGTGAGCTCTCGGCGGAGCACCCAGCGCAACACCCAGGAGATGTCGAGGTCGATGCTCGCCGCGGCGTGGAGGAGGGGAGCGAGCAGCGCTTCGCCTCGTTCAGTCCAATGGCCGCCGTCGAGCGATGTGGCCGCAGAGCTGATGGCGGCGGTGGTGAGGGCATGCGCTCGGGCCAGGGCGGTATCCCAATGCTCACAGCCCGCAATCGGGCTCCACCTGGCCGGGGTGGTGCCGGGCGGTGGGGTGGTGGTCCCGGACGGATCGAAGTACCAGCAGGTCCCTCGTCCAGCTCGCCAGGGCAGTGTCGGGCTAACGATGTCGGGTTTGGTGGAGGTGGCGACGACCGCTGCGGGGGCGGTGATGATGGTGGGGATGACAACGCCGGTGG
This sequence comes from Actinomycetota bacterium, assembly GCA_030853185.1. GTDB lineage: Bacteria > Actinomycetota > Acidimicrobiia > Acidimicrobiales > Palsa-688 > JALZAH01. Next base: position 6,069 of record JALYVP010000017.1, read on the forward strand.
TCTTGCCGGATCGGGGTGGGCCGATGACGAGCACGCAGTGTTGGGGTCCGGCGGCGTAGGGGTGGCCGTTGATCCAGCCGAGCGGGATCCCCGCCCACCACCACGCAGACGGCGGGCCGGTGGTCGGGATGGTGGGGTGGGTGGTGGTCATCGGTTGAGTCCTCGGTTCTTGTCGGGCTGCCAGCTGCGGTCCAGGTCGACAGTCGGCGTGCGGTTCTCGCCGAGGGCGATGGGGTCGCGGCGGCGGGTTTGGTAGGTGTCGAGGCGTCGGGTGGCTCGCTGCCACCAGGCGTGCTCGGTCCGGTCGGCGCCGGGTTCGGCGAGGAGGCGCCGGGTTCCTCGGCTTGGGCCGCGTCCGGAGATCTCCCGCCAGGCTTCGACGCTGGTGGCGGTTTCGGTCCAGGCGCGTCGTTCGTAGGGGGTGTCGGGGACTGGGCCGAGGAGTCGGGTGAGGTGTTGGGGCGGGTCGGCGAGCGCTGCGAGACCGAGCCGTTCGGCGCGCCGGTCGACCGCTGCGGTGAGCCGGGCCAGTCGTTCACCATCTCGGCGGTGCTTGACGCTCCAGGTGTCTCGGCCGTCGATTCGCTGCTGGGCGATGTCGGTGTGGTAGCCGGCGTGCAGGCGACTGGTGGCGGGGCGGGGCATGGTCGCCAGGAGCTGTTCGGTGAGCCGGTCGGCCTCGGCGATCAGCAGTGGGAGGGGGGCGTCGGGGATGCGGTCAGCGACGTGGTCGGCGGCCACCGTTTGGGCTTTGCTGACCCCGAGTGCTTCGCAGACGTAGCCGGCGAGTCCCGATCTTGGGGTGGTTCCTTGGTGGAGGGGGTTGGTGTCGGCGACGACGTAGAGTTGGTTGATGTGGCGGCCGCGGGACAGGCCGACGTAGCCGGCTTCGGCGAAGAGCCGGTCGTCGCCGAGCAGCAACGCCCGGTCCACGGTCCGCCCTTGTGCCTTATGGACCGTCGATGCGTAGCCGAGCGCTACGTGGCCTTGAGCGATATAGGTGCCGGGCACGTTGATCGGAGCCCGGTCGGGGCCCGTCCCGGTGATCGTTCCGCGGTCGGGGTCGGTGGCGGTGATGGTGAGGCGGGTGCCGTTGATCAGCCCGGCGCGGCGGTCGTTGCGCCCGCAGACGATCTTGTCGCCGACGAACACTCGCTGCCCGCCTGGGAGGTCCAGGCTGCCGGTGGAGTGGTCGAGGTGGCCGGAGGCGAGAAGCTGGCGTTGGGCGCGCTGGTTGAGGTCGGCGACGTCGGCTCGGCGGACAGCGAGCATCACCACCTGCTCCCCGCCGGTGTGAGCGTGGTGCCAGTCGGCGGCCATCTGGTCGCGCAGCTCGCCGCTGGTGTCCGCGAGCGTGATGCGGCCGTTCTCGCCGTAGCGGGCCAGGGCCGGCCCGGGATGCCGCTCTCGGATCTGGTCGAGCGCGGCCTGCTCCCACGCCTCGGTCTGGCGCCGGTTGACGGTCAGCTCCAAGCGTTGCGTCGTGGCCAAGAGCCGGGCGAAGGTGCCGCCGGCGGCGATCTCGGGCAGCTGGGCGGGGTCGCCGACCAGGACGACCTTGGCGTGCTGGCCACCGGCGAGGGTGAGGAGACGGTGGAGGTTGCGGGTGCCGACCATGCCGGCCTCGTCGACCACCACCACCACCGACCCCGCCATCAGGCGGCCCTCGGGGCGTTCGATGTCGGCCAGCAGCCGGGCCAGGGTGGTCGAGGGAATCCCGGACCCCGCCTCCAGCTCAGCAGCGGCCCGAGCGGCCAGCGCCGCGCCGACAACCGGGATGCCACTCGCGGTCAAGGCGTCGCGGGCGGCGTCGAGGGTGAACGTCTTGCCCGTCCCCGCCTTGCCCACCACGGTCACGACTGGGTCGGCGGCACAGCAGATTCCGACGACCACGCCGGCCTGATCGGAGGACAGCTGCGGCCGGTCGTACAGGGCCCGGCCGACCGCTACATCGTCCGCCACACCAACCCGCGCGCCGTCAGGCCACGGTCGGGTAGCGCGGGCCTCGAGATCGGCTTCGAGGGCGAGCAGGTCGACGGTCGTCCACCGCCGCTCCGCCCCCTCCGGCTGCCCAGCTCCGAGGTCCACGACTTGGGGTGACGACACGACTCGCCCGGCCAGGTCGACAAGCCCGGCAAGGGTGGCCCCATCACGGTGTTCTCCGGCCAGGGCGGTGATCACGGCGCGCCGGTCGAACGTGGAGGCGTGTGCCGTAAGCCCCCCGGCGCCGACCAGCTCGGCGACGAGTTCGTCAGTTTCGACTGCCAGCACCGGGAGCGTCCGGGGCTGGCCGACCAGCCCGGTCACGTCCAGACCGGCCTCTTCGGCGGACTGCGCCCACTGCTCGTGCAACCCGATGGCTGCGCTGTGGTCGGGTTTGGCCGGGCGGGTGTCGAGGGTGGCCACCCTCGCCGCGGTCGACGAGGACAGACCCTGGGCGGCCAACGCCTGGGTGACCTGGCCGCGTCTGGTGGAGTACCGGTCGATCACGTCTCGGCCGATCCCGGCGAGGTCGGCCTGGCCGGAGCGGACTGGACCCCAGGTGACGCCGAGCCGGGTGGACAGTTCGTGGCGGAGGCGGGCCTGGTAGACGAACCCGGCCGTCCGAGCGTGGCGGTAGACGGCTCGGCCGTCGGGGGCAGACCAACGCCCTGAGCGGTCGGCGACCATGTTGGCGACCACGACATGGGTGTGCAGCTGCGGGTCGCCGGTCCGCGAACTCCGGTGGTCGAACGCGGCGGCGACCAGACCGGTGACCGGCATACGGTGTCGTCCCCCAGCGCCTCGCCGGGCCCACAGGGCGTCGCTTTCGAGGTAGGCGAGGCCGTCGCCGATCGCCGCTCGGTGCGCTCCTGTCACCACGGCCCGGGTGTGTGGGTCGGGGTGGAGCGCCCATAGAAGTGACACCGATTTGGGGGCGGAGAAGGTCAGGTCGAACCCGCCGACCCGTCTCTCCCCGCCCGGGACGAGCCGGTCGCCGGTGTCGGGGTGGCAGCCGTCGAGGACACGGCAGAACGCGTCCGGGTCGACCTCCCCGGCCAGCCCGAGCGTGTGGACGGCGGAGCCGGTCCAGGTGCCGGGGGCTTCGCCGGGGCCCAGGTAGTAGCCCTCGGCGCTGCGGGTGACCGAAGCCAGGTAGTAGTCGGAGCCGCCGGGCGCTACCCGGCCGATTGAGAGCATCACGACCACCCCCACACCCGACCTGCGGGGCGGGGAAAGGCGGTGGACGGGATGGGGTTTGGTGTGGTTCGCATGGCGGCCACGATCGGCCTGGCCGCGTAATTGCAGCGTTGACTGGAACGTTGATCGACCCGTTAATTTCGCGTAATTCCAGGTCAACTCCGTAACTGACCCGTTGACCGGCGCGCAACCGGACCGTCCAGCCGTCCCCGAGCGGCCAGCGTCGACCGTTCCGACGCCACGGCGACCCCGGACGCCAAGGACGGCCACCATGCCCAGATCCCCGAGCGCGGCGAGGGTCCGCTGCCGCCCGCCCCTTCGGGGCGGTTGCCCACAGGGAGAAGCCGTTCCGTCTGGGGTGGCTACCGGAGTACCGGAGCCGGTTGGCCACCTCCGGCCGTTCGCCGCCAACGATCTCTCCGGCCCGGTGAACCTTCGATGACGGACCGTTCAGCGATAGGTAGCCCGGGTGAGATGACGTGCGTAGGCTGGCCTTAGGCGAGTTCCGGTCCCAGACCCGACCGGCGAGGAGGGATGGCGTCCCTTGACCACGACACAGCGCTGGCGGCACCGAGATATCCGACCTTCAGCCCGCCTGACCGCCGCTGCTGGGCTCGTCGCCTTCGGCATCTGGCTGACCGGCCCAGCCTCGGCTGTCACTGTGTCGACGAGGGTGCCGATCGCCTGGTCCGCGGCCGTGACCTCAGCGGCGAACACCGTCAGCCAGCTCCCTGCCGCCCCGAGCTCCACCGCGGTGCCAAGCGACGGTCGACTGCGCGGGAACGGCTTCGCGGCCACCGTGCTCGGGGTCGCCGCTGGGCCGAGGACCGCCACCGAGCGTCCCGGTCCCGGCCAGCAGCTCTGGCAGTTCGGCCTGACCGCCACCACCAGCCCGCCCGCCAACGGCGGCGCGCCAGTCAACCTCACCGCCGTCGTGGTCGTCGGCTCGGTGACGGTTCCTGTCCCCCTGCCCGCGCCGCCCGCCGACGGCGGCACGATCGGGCCTCTGTGGTTCCAGGCGTCCCTCCCCTCAACCACCGGCCCCGGCGGCGATGTGATCCTGTCGTTGACCGCCGCAGGCGACACCCAGACCTTCTCGCTCGCGCACATGGCCCGGACCGGCGCCGCTCCCGCCGCCTCCTACCGCGACCCGACCAACTCCACCGTCACCACGACCCCGGCCGCGGCGGTAGACATCCCCGAGAGCTTCGCCGACGGCTTCGCCAACCACGCCAGCACCTATCCCATCCACGTCGCCCTCAAGACCGTCACCCTCGGCTACTTCGCCCCCGACACCCCCAACCATCCCGCCGCCAGCCCTACCGGGGCGTGGCTGTGGGTCACCCTCAGCTCCGACGGCACCCACAGCCCCGACCAGGACCCCTACAGCGACCCCTACCTGATCATCAAACAAGCCGTCGCTGCCAGCGCCGTCACCCTCACCGTCCGCGGAAAGCCCGCCGAGGCGTCCACGGTCGTGCCCGGCGGAGGCGGCGACACCGGCACCAACAACACACCAACGGGAACCCGACCGACATGTTCCCCGACACCTACCTCTTCGCCGTCCCCGCCGACCTGGCCACCGCCACCCTCACCGTCACCCCCGGACCGATCTCCGCGTCGCTGTCCAGCACCGCCACCGGCCTGGCCGGCACCGCCACCCCCACCCCCGCCGCAGCCAACGCTGCGCTCGCTGTCACCCTCCCTGCCGCAACGACTCCGGCGGCGCCGCCCGGGGCGTCATCGACCCCCGCCGCCCTCGGCGGTGCCAGCACCATCCACAGCAGCGCCCGGCCCGCATCGTCGCTCCGTCCGCCCGGCGTGCCCACCACCGCCGGCTCCTACCTCCTCGTCTGGTTCCTGGTCGCCGCCGGCGTCGCCGCCACCATCGTGACTGTCGTCGTCCTGGTCGCCGCCCGGCAACGCCGCCGACCCACCCTGAGCACCGCCCCGCCGAGCGGGCCGGCACCGGTATGGCCGACGCCCGGGCCGTACGCGCCGCCCCCGACGTGGGGGCCGCCCGTCACCGGAACACGGCCTCCGCCCGAACCCGCCACCATCCACGATCCCCCCGCCACCAGCTCAGTCGAACAAGCCCCCCCGGTGCCCGACCCACGAGGTTCGTCGAACGGATCGCCACCCGCTCGGCCCGCAGCGACCGCGAGCTCATCGGAAAGACCTGAACCGGACCTCCCGTCGTCGTATCCGCAACCGCCGCTACCGGCGCCGGCCATCCGGGTCCTCGGAGTTGTCGTCCTCGAGGGATGGGCCAACCCGCCCGCGGCCACCAACCTCATCGAGCTCGCCACCTACCTCGCCGTCCGGAACACCGCCGTGTCCTCCGACACGCTCCGCAACCGACTCTCACCTCACGCCGACACCGACCTCGGCAAACAGACCATCCGCGTCTACTGCTCCCGGCTACGCGGCACCCTCGACCCCGGCGTCGAGCTCGTCAGCACCAAAACCGGCTACCACCTCACCGGCATCACCACCGACCTCGCCACCTTCAGCGACCTCGCCACCCGGGACCCAGGCGGCGACCCCGACGCCGCCATCGAGCGCCTCGGCCACGCCCTCGCCCTCATCACCGGCCCGCCCCTCGCCCGCGCCGACTACCGATGGGCCGCCGCCGACAACCTCACCGCCACCATCACCACCCAGACCAGACTGCCGCCCTCCGCCTCGTCGAACTCTCCCTCCGCACCAACCCGGCCCTCGCCCGATGGGCCTGCCACCAAGCGCTCCTAGCCAACCCCGCCGACCAGACCCTCGCCGCCGCCGCCCTCGAAGCCGCCGCCGCCACTGGCTCCCCCGGGGCCCTGACCGACGAGTGGGGTGCAGCCACTCGCCGCCTCCACGCCACCGGCGTCGACATCGACCCCGGACTCGAAGCCCACTACCAGCGACTCCGAGCTCCCGCCCCGTAACCACCGGCCGGTCACGCGTAAATCACGCGTAACCGGCTCGTGCTGGAGTGCCACCGGCGGCGCGGGAGCGGACCGCCCCTAGACTCCAACCCGATGGCGGACAATGGCGTGGTCCAAGCCCACAAGTACAACACCGCGCTCCTACGACTGGGCCTGATCGGTGGAACCGTCTTCTTGCTCGTCGGCGCCATCTGGGCGTCCGACCCCGTCGGCGCCGTCGGGTGGGCGATCTATGGCACCGGTGTCTATACGGTCATGACGATGCTGCTTGGTCGGACCTTCGACCGACGGCTCCGAAAGCAACTTCACCGCATCACCGCAGACCAGCTTCCACCGCCCGCCTCTGTTTCCTCGGCGATGGTCCAAGCGGCACTGATCCTGGTCATCCTCTACGCAGTCCTCGTCGGCCTCTACCTCGCCGTGCGCCCAAACCCAGGCGTCCTCCTCGGCTTCAGCCTGTTTAACCCGATCACCGCCTACTACCAGCGTCGACGCCTTGACCGGGTCGAGCGTGAGCACCATGCCACGGCCTACGTCTCCACCAAAGTGGCCTGGACCCCCTCACAGGCTCGCAAGACGATCATCTGGCTCGTACCCCAACCCGACGTGACCGCCGTCAGCTAGCCGTCGTCGCAGCGGCTCAACTCGTCTGGGCCGGCCGGCCCGTCGTAGTGGACCAGCTCAACCACCTCGCCAGACGAGTCAGCAGGAACCGCCCACAACCTGAGCAGCAGGCCAGCGGTGCCCGATGGCCGTCCAAGCTCAGACTGCCATCTAAGACGGCACACAATTGCACTCTTATGCCGGGGCCGGCATAAGAGTCATCACCGGGGACGAGCGGCTCTCGCCCCGATCCGTCACCATGGGTAGTGATGTGCCCGCCCCAGCTCGATGGTGACGCCTTGGCGGCGGTCCGCCATCGCGGCAGTCATCTGCAGATCATTGCCTCGGCGGGGTCGGGCAAGACCGAGGTGGTTTCGCAGCGCGTCGCTGACCTGCTGGCGGACGGCGTGGCCGCGAGGGGGATCGTGGCGTTCACCTTCACCGAGCGGGCGGCGGCCGAGCTGCGCCATCGCATCGCCGAGCGGGCCGAGGACCGGCTTGGCCGGGGGGTGCCTGACCGGCTGGGTGGGCTGTTCGTGGGCACCATCCACTCCTACTGCTTCCGGCTGCTGCAGACCGAGGTTCCTCGGTATGAGACCTACGACGTTCTCGACGATCACCAGCTGACGGCGTTCCTGGCCCGGGAGGCTACCCGGCTGGGCTTGAAGTGTCTTGACCCTCGTGGTCGTCTGTTCGGGTCGATCGACCGCTTTCTGCGCGGCGTCGATGTGGTGGAGAACGAGCTGCTCGACCCGGACGCGATGCCGGAACCGTTCCGTTCGGTCCTCGGTGCCTATCTCGACACCCTCGAGCGGTACCGCCTCCTCACCTACGGCCAGCAAGTGGTGCGCGCCGTTGCCGAGCTCCACAACGCCCGGGTGCTCTCCGCGGTGCATGTTGATCTTCGCCATTTGATCGTCGACGAGTACCAGGATGTCAACCCGGCCCAGGAGCGGCTCATCGGCCTGCTGGCCGGTCCCAAGGTCGAGGTGTGCGTGGTCGGCGACGACGACCAGGCCGTGTACCAGTGGCGCGGGTCGGATGTGGCCAACATCGTCACCTTCGCCCGCCGCTACCCCAATGTCGCGACCTTTGAGATCACGACTAACCGCCGTAGCCGTCCCGGCATCGTCGAGGCCGCCAACGCTTTCGCCGTGACCATCCCCGGCCGCCTGGCGAAGACCATGGCCTACCACCGGCCCGCGAGCGGCGTCCCCGAGGTGTCGGTATGGCACGCCAGCGACGAGCAGCGTGAGGCGGGCTGGGTTGCCCAGATGATCGGCGACCTGAACGAGGCTGGGGTCGCCTACCGGGACATGGCCGTCTTGGTGCGAGGCCGGGCGGCCTACCGGCGCCTGGTCGACACCTTCGCCACGTTCGACATCCCGGTTCAGCCGGGAGGGCGGACCGGGTTGTTCGACCAACCCGAGGCTCGGGACCTGGGGCGAACCTTCGCCTGGATGAGCGGGATCGACTGGCGCCCGGTGAGAGGCCCCGGGGCGGCCGTGGACGAGGGCGACCTTGTTGGCGAGTACCGGGCCGCCTTTGACCTCGACGATCCGGCGTCCAACCGGGTCCGCCGCTTCCTGCACGAATGGCGCGACGCGGTGCCCCGCAAGGACCGTACCGCCGACCTCGTCGGCGAGCTCTACGAGCTGCTCGACGTGCTCGACGTCCGCTCCTGGAATCTGAGCGACCCGCTTGCCGTCAACCGCCTCGGGACCCTGGCGCGCTTCACCGCCTTGCTGGTCGACTTCGAATCGGTTCGCCGCCGAGCCCGTCCCGACGCCGACACTCCCGGTGAGCAGGTCGGCGGCCAGGATCGCGGCGACTGGTACTACCGCAACCTGGCTATCCACATCGTCAACTACGCCCAGGGCACCTACAAAGGGTTCGACGGTGAGGCTGACTTTGACCTCGACGCTGTCGACCTGACCACGGTCCACCGGTCCAAGGGGCTGGAGTGGCCGGTGGTCTTCGTCCCCTCCATGACCGCCAGCCGCTTCCCCACGACCCGAACCGGCGAAGCGCAGGACTGGCTCGTCCCGCGCTCCATGTTCCCTGCTGCCCGCTACGAAGGAAGCGACGCCGATGAGCGCCGACTGTTCTACGTGGCCGTCACCCGAGCCCGCGACTGGGTGTCTGTCTCCCGGCACGACCGGGTGACCACCCGGGCGGCGGGTCCCAGCCCCTACTACCGCGAGCTCGAGCGTCACGAGATCGATCCGGCCGCTGTCATCTACCCGCCGGTGGAGAGCGCAGTGGGGGCAGACCGGACTATCGAGGTCACCTATAGCGAGCTTGCCGCCTACCTTGAGTGCGCTCTGGCCTACCGGCTGCGCAACCTGGTCGGCTTCCAGCCTCGCCTGGCCCCCGAGCTGGGCTACGGGAAAGCCGTCCACCACCTGCTGCGAACCGTTGCCGACCACACCCAGGCGTACGGTCAGGTTCCTACCAGGGCGCAGATAGACGCCATCCTCGACACCGGCTTCTTCCTTCCCACGGCCAACAAGCCCGCCCACCGCCAGCTCAAAGACGCCGCCCGCCGTCTCATTGGCGAGTACGTCACCGCCCACGCCGACGACTTGCAGCGCGTGTGGGAGACCGAGCGACCCTTCGAGCTTCACCTCGACGGCATCACCGTCGCCGGCCGAGCGGACGTGATCCTCGACCGAGAGGGCGGGGTGCCGTCCGCGTTGGCCATCTTGGACTACAAGACCTCCACGACCGCCACCGCCGACCACGATCTCCAGCTCCTGGTGTACGCCGACGCGGCCCGGCGAGAGGGCCTCGACGTGAGGGGCGCCTACGTCCACGACCTCAAGGGCGGCTCCCGGTCAGCTGTCGACGTTGGCGACACCAGGTTGGAAGCCGCCGAAACGACGATCAACGACGTGGCCGAGCGGCTTCGGAGTCGCGACTACACCCCCTCGCCCGGTCGTCGGTGTCGGACCTGTGAGGTCCGCACCGTGTGCCCGTCCGCAATCCGATAGCACCACGCCAGCCCCGTGCCGCGACGGCTCGGTCGAGCAACAGGTACCGTCGGCCCTGATGCGGATCGTGGAGTGGAACTGCCGGTCGAGGTTCGCCGCGAAGCTCCCGGCGCTCGACGGCCTTCGCCCCGACGTGGCCATTCTGGCCGAAGCGCCGATGGCCAATCCGCGCCCGGACGCGACGTTGACCGAACCGGCGTTGAGCTGGGTGGCCACGGGCGAATACGCCTTCAAGGCGCTGGCCGTCGCTGGGTTCACCGCCGCGGTGACGCCCCGACCGCCTGAGTCCGGTAGCGGGCAGTGGAGCCTGGCGGTCGATCATCCCGCTGGGTTCGGCGTGCTCGGGATCTGGTCCGCTCCGCCCGAGGGGCAGTTGTGGGGCGACCAGGTGACTGCCACCCTCGACGCTCATGCCGACTGGGTCCGGGCGGGCCCGGTGATCGTTGCCGGGGACTTCAACATCGAGTTCGGGGGGCGCGAAGACCGCCGTCACAAGACGTTCGCCGGCCTTCTGGAGCGGATGGACGCGCTCGGTTTGGTCAGCGCTTACCACGTGGCCACCGGGGCAGCTCACGGCGATGAACCTGCGAGGACCCACTTCTTTAGGACGAAGGCCGATGCCGGCTTCCATATCGATTTCGTTCTCGTCCCGAAGGTCTGGGCCGGTTCGATCACCCATGTGGAGGTCGGCTCCTACGACGAGTGGGTCGGTAGCGGGTTTAGTGACCATGTCCCGGTCGTCGTCGACTTCGACCTGTGAGAGGGGGACGAGAGGCGCTGGTCGATGTGTCCGGGGTTCCTGCTCAGGGTCCACCACCGAGACGGCGAGCGGGTAGTTGAGATGGCTGCCGCTCAGGCAGCTTGCAGCTGGTCCCAGTGGATCTGGGCGGATTCCGCGCCGCTGGCCAAAAGCTGGGTGAACAGCGCGTCGAGGCGGACGGCGACGTCCATGCTGAGCCAGATCTGACCACAGGAGGTGCACTCCTCGACGGGCACGTCCAAGACCACGGCGGTCCGCCCGTCCGCTTCGGCCAGCCGGGCCCGGCGGGCCGGTCGGCGTTCCCCGTTGTCGCAGTGCTCGCAGCGCATCATGGCTTCCTTCTCCGGAAGTCGGGGCTCCACAGGACCGGCTCCGGCTCGTAGACCGTGAGGATACGTTCTTCGCCGACATTGTCGTCGACCACAACGACGACGTGCAGCGGCCGGCGCCAGTCGATGATCAAGATCAGCTCGTGGAGGCTCCCGGCGGCCAACGAGCGTTCCTCGATGATCTCTCCGTTGTCGAGCAGCGCCCGGAACTCGGCGAGGGTCATGTCGATCGAGCGGACCTTGTCGAAGACGTGCTGAGTCAGCACCACCGGAGACCGCCACACCTTGCGCCTGGTCACAGACGGCCTCGGAGGCCGGTGCGGCTCAGAGCTCCAGCACCTTGACGACCTCGTCGCCGTAGTCGTTGATGACCTTGACCGCTACCTTTCCGGTGGCCGGTCGGGGGAATGGGCGCGACTCGGTGCGCGCCAGACTCTCCCATGCCACCTCGTCGATGTCGGCCTTGAGCGCCTGTCTCAGCCGCTTGTAGGGGTCCTGGCCCCCCGTGAAGTAGCAGTGGCGCACGAAGAACGACTCCTCGTCGTAGTCGGTGTCGATCATCCACAGCGCCAGCTGGTCGACCCCGCCGCTGCGGACCTGGCCCGTGGTCGGGTCGTACACATCGACTCCCCGCACCTCGACGACCACCTGGTCGTCGCCGACGTCTCGCACGGCGATGTCCGGCTCGCCGAAGACGGTGAACAGGTTGCCGGCCCCGGTCTTTTTTAGCTCCTCGCCCATCAGCAGCTCCGAGTTCATGCGCACCAGCAGGACCGGGATGCGCCCGAGCGCCCGTTCCGCGGCGACGTCGAAGCTCTCGTCGCTGGCCACGAACTCCTCGTCCGCGCCGAGCACCTGGGGATCGAACGCGAACCCGAGCACGCACAGCAGATCGAGGTCGACCGCTTTGCCTGCCTCCCGGGCGGCCCCCTTCACGAACGGAGGCGACACCGTCCCGTACTGGGGGCCGATCGAGATGCCCACCCGAGAGGGCGTCGTCCCACTGGCGTCGGCCCGGACGCCGACCGCCTGCACGTAGCTGCCGGCGTAGGACTCGACGTCGTCGAAGGCCAACCGCTCCGCCCGCCGCCCGTTCTGCACCCCGGCCACCCGAAGGTTCTCCAGGATCGTCTGCTCAAAGGTGGGCGCTTCCGGGTCGACCGCCGCTTCTCGCACCGAGACCGGCTCCGAGGACGGGGCAAAGGCCAACGACCGATGCGGCGACAGGCTTTCCACCGTGAACGGCCCCGATACCCGGACTCGCTTCTTGTCGACGTGGGGCCGGTCGACCAGCTCCTCGAACTCGGCGTGGCGGCGGACGGCCGCGTCGATCTCCGGGCGGCTCATGCCCTCGGTGATGTCGGGGTTGTTGGCGATGGACTTGAGCGTGACGTGTTGCACCCGCTCGTAGACGAACCCTTCTCGGATGTCCCCGGACACCTCCGCTGGCGCCAGGGGCGTGGCAGCCAGCTCCGCTATCTTCTTGCGGCCCTCGACGGAGTCGCGCAGCAGGTAGTAAGGGAAGCGTCCGCCCATCAGCCGCTGGCGGGCGAGCGCCAGCGCCACCCGGGACGTGTCGATGGTGATCCACCGCCGCCCCCACTGCTCGGCGACGTACGCCGTTGTACCTGACCCACAGGTCGGATCCACCACGAGGTCGCCCGGGTCGGTGGCCATGAGCATGCAGCGTTCGATGACCCTCGCGTTGGTCTGGACGACGTACAACTTTGCGTCGGCGAAGCCTGAGGTGACGGTGTCCTCCCACAGGTTGGTGTAGCGGAAGGCCGGAAAGTCGTCGAGGTAGCGGACATAGCTGAGCGTCCGCCCGACAGGAATCAGCCGTCGGGCGTGACCGAGGCGGTCCGCTCCCGCCTGGTTGGTCTTCCAACCACCCTTGCCGGGCACGAACGTCGAGCCGTCAACCTCGATGGGAAAGACGGTCGTCTGCCCGACCCGGGTCGTCTGTGAGGTGAACTGGTCCGGCCGGAACACCCGCCCGGGCGGTGGGTCCCGCTCGAGCTCTGCCGCGCTGGCTCGGCGCCGACCGCCGGCATCGTTCTCGATCCAGGTGTACTGGCCGCCTCCCGGGCCTCCGACGCTCTTGGTGCGGAACAGCTCCCGATACTTCACCTTCTCGGTGTCGCGTGCGTACCACAGCAGGAAGCTGTTGACGGCCGCGAGAACGTCGGTCCCGCCCGCAAAGCTGCCGGCCCCGCTGGTGGTCTTGACGGTGATGAGCGACACGAAGTTCTCGGCCCCGAACACCTCGTCGAGCAGACTGCGCACCAGGTGGACGTTCTCGTCGCCGATCTGCACGAAGACACTGCCGGACTCGGTGAGCAGGTCCCGGGCGACGACCAGGCGGTCCCGCAGGTAGGACAGGTACGAGTTGATGCCCAGCTCCCACGTGTCGCGGAACGCCTTGATCTGCTCGACCTCGCGGGCGATGTCTTCGATCTTGCCGTCTCTGACGTCGCGCTTGCGGGCGGAGACCTGCCAGTTGGAGCCGAACTTGATCCCGTACGGCGGGTCCAGGTAGATCATCTGCACCTTGCCCCGGAGCCGCTCGCGGCTGTCGAGGCTGGCCATGACCTGCAGCGAGTCGCCCAGGATCATCCGGTTGGACCAGTTGGCCTCGTGACGGTAGAACTCGACGAGGTCGACCTCGCCGAGACCGTCGAAGGTGTCGAACAGGGTCAGCTCCGGCTCGATCTCACCGGCCTTGGCCGTGTTCCGCAGGTGCTCGATGAGCACCCGGGGGTCGATCTTCTCCTGAATGTAGATGGGTGGGGCGTCGGCGGCGAGGTCGGTGTCGTCGAGCGCCTCCTTGCCCTCCCACACCAGCATCGGCGAGCGGATCTGGCGTGGGTAGGTGACCGTGACCGGCGCCTCGATGTCCGGGGTGACGAAGTCGGCGGCGTCGGAGGTTGGCAGGTTGACCCGCTTGTCGGCGTGGATGATGGCATCGACCGGTGTCGGTCCCGACGGTGTCGTCTTGCGGGGTGGCATCAGCGGCTCCTCATCGCCGGGATGAGGGAACGTTCGGGGTCGCCGGTGATCGGCCCGTCGGCGCGCAGGGCGTCGATCGCCTCGCCGAGCGCACGGTCAGCATCGAGCATGGTGGTGATCTCCACGTATCCCCAGCGGCCATGGCTGCCGTGGTTGTTGACCGCCGTGCACCACTGGTCCCGGGCGGTCGTGGCTTTGACCGCGGTCGGCCCCGGGCTCTTGCGTCCACCGGAGACCTCGACGACCAGCGTTCGGGTGACATCGCCGGGCTCGTCGACGAGGCGGGCGAGGAAGTCGGGCACATAGGAGTGCGCTCGGCCCTCCCACACGTAGGGGACGGTGAAGCCGAGGTGGTCGTTCTTGACGTACGCCGCCACCCTCTCGTCGTCTTCGAGCAGCCCCGCGAGGGTCTCCTCCCAGGTGTTGCCCTTGGCCCCGTCGAGGACCACCAGGTTCACGGGCGACTTGGTGGCCACGATCGCCTGCTTGCGGGTGAGGAAGTTGACGTCGTCGCTGGAGCCGGCCGGGTCGAGGCGGCGCACGATCGGCAACAGGATCTCCCGGCGGATCTCGGGGTAGCGGATCACTGCGTTGAACACCGCCTCGGCCGCCTGGGCGCACGGTTGGGCCAACAGGAGCGACCCAATCGGGGTGTCGGGCGCAAAGGTCACCAGTCCCGCCTTGGGGTCGAGCCACCGTTTGGTGACGTCGACCAGGGCCGGGAACAGCCATGGCTTGGTGGCCCCGTCGTGGCCGGGGAACTTGCGGCGCAACACGTCGCCGGCCACCGCGTAGGCGACCTCTTGGGTCCGGGCGGCCCGCACCCGGTCGAGCTCCTGGTCGTCCACGGAGCCGGCGATGCCGCCGGTCTCGGTCCAGGTGGCGAGCTGCTCCCGGTCGACGTGGAGGCGCTCGGCGCCCGCGTGGTCGAAGTCGATCGGCTCCTCGGGCACCTCAACCCGGTAGCCGTCGAGCTTCGGGAAGGTGATGCGCAGGCCCAACCGTTCGTCGAGAGCGCGCACCTCCACGGCCGGCCGGGCCGGAGGTCCTGCCTTGACCGGCCTGTCGCTGGGCAAGAACGCGAACGGGACGCCGTAGACCTCGGCGTACTCCGGGGCGAAGCGCCCGTCGTCGCCAACCACATAACTTCGCCGTCGCAAGCCTCGGCCGACCACCTGCTCGCAGAGCAGTTGGCTGGCGAAGCGGCGGATGCCGAGGATGTGGGTGACCGTGTTGGCGTCCCAGCCCTCGGTGAGCATCGAGACCGACACCACGGCGCGGACGTGTTCGCCGAGGCGTCCTCTCTTGCCGACCGTGTTCATCACCTCCCGCAACAGGTCCTCGTCGCTCAATCGGTCCACATCAGCGCCCGGGTTGCGCCGCCGGTACTCGGCTTTGAACACGTCGATCTCGCGCCCTGCGGCAGCCTTGAAGTCGTCCTTCATGGCATCGCCGGACTCCAGCTGGGCGGAGTCGATGAGGATCGTCCGGGGCCGTCCGACCCAGCGGCCGTCTTCCACGTTGGAGAGCAGGTCGAGCTCACCGGGGCGGAGAATGACCTCCCCGTCGGCTCGTTCCACCTGCTGGCCGGCCATCCAGTCGTACACCAGCTTCGACACGATCGTGTTGGGGCAGACCACGATGAACACCGGCGGCGGCTCGCCTAGTACGGCCAGCTCAGACCGCCACTGGGCGAATTGGCGGGCGTAGCTGCCATAGAGGCTACGCATCGCCCCTTCGAGCTCCACCGGCGGCACCCACCCGGGGTCCGAGGCGGCCTTGCGGCCTGCCCGCGTCGGCAGCTCCTCTCCGATGTGGTCCCACAGGGCCCGGTAGGTGGGCAGCTTGCCGGTGGCGTCGTCGTCGACGGGCACCCGGGGCACCTTGACGATCCCCGACTCGATGGCGTCGATCAGCGAGAAGTCGCTCACCACCCACGGGAAGATGTAGCCCTCCTGATAGCCCGACCCGCTCAGGTAGAACGGCGTGGCCGACAGGTCATAGACCGCTTTGATCCCGACGTGGCGGGAGATCGCCGTGAGGCCCCTGAACCACACCCGGGCCCCTTCGTTGCGCTCCTTGGCCTCGGCATCAAGGGCCCCATCGAGGTCTCCGGCATCGAGTGGGCGGTCCTGATAGCAGTGGTGCGCCTCATCGTTGAGGACCACGATCTCGCCTTTGCCTCGCCCCGCCAGGTCTCGCACCACCCGCTCCACCATCTGGCCCGGCGTCTCCTTGAACGGGTCGGTGGCCTTTCCGGCGGTGAGCAGCTTGCGGGTGTTGCGGGCGACTCCACGGATCTCCTTGGCGTCGTGACGGCCGAAGGTGTGGAAGTTGGTGATCGAGATCGACGCGTCGGTGAGCGTCGCCCACAGGTCGGGGGGCACCAGGTCCCGTTCCCGGTAGTAGTTCGCCCGGTCCGCGGGCAGGAGCACCCGCAGCCGATCCCGGATGGTGATGCCAGGAGTGACGACCAGGAACCGGTTGGTGAAACGAGCGTCACGGGGACTGAACGCCTTGTTGGCCGTCTGCCAGGCGATGAGCATGGCCATGACCACGGTCTTGCCGGTTCCGGTGGCCATCTTGAGCCCAACCCGCCCGAGACCGTCATTGTGGACCCGGTTCTCGGCTTCGATCCGGGTGCGGAAATCCGGCTCGCCCCGGCGACCGGCCGCCTCGGCCAAGTAGATCGCTGTCTCCGCCGCCTCCCTCTGGCAAAAGAGCACCCGGTCATCCCGGGAAGGGTCCGCCCAGTACTGAAGGAGCTTGCGGGTCACCGGCGTGACCCCCGGATAGTCGTAGGCTCGCCACAGGTCCACCCGAGCCCGGATGTCGTTAATGAGGGAATTGATCTCTCTGCGCTCCCGGGTGAGGCCAAAGTCCAACTCGCCCTGTTCCATATCCGCTTCCGCAGGCCGGCCTCGGCGCCGGCGGCCTACAGGCACGGGGACGAAGGACTCGCTCAGTCGCCGACCGGCCCGAACCTCGCCCGTCGGACCCTGGGGACCAAGCACGAAATGCTCGGCCGGCAGCTCGTACGGCGAGTTGAGGATCGGGTTCTCCAAGCCCTCCGCCGCGCTCATCGGCACCGACCCTAGGCGGATCACGCGCTCATCTCTCCGATCGACTCCCCGATCCGTACCGGGGTGGAGGGTGTTGCACTTTCAGATGAGGATCTGGCCGTCGGCCATCAGCCGGCGAACGTGGCGGATCGAGGAGGTGAGGTCGTCGGCGAGGGTGACGATGTCCCAACAGCCCGACGCCGGTCTCGGCAATACGATTCCATCACAAACGAGACGATGGTGGGCGCCGTGCTGGACCTACACCCATTGCCCGCCGTTCCAATACCGGGGCTGACCGGTACCGCCGGGATCCGGGTACCACCCTGGCGGTGGGAGAGACGGCGGTGGCGGCGCACCCTGACCCGGTGAGGCCCAACTGGACCCTCGGGCCAGCGACGGCCGCCGACCGGACGCCGGCCCAGGAGGCGGTGCCCCCGGTTGTTGCCACACGATGGGCCGGACCTGCTTGGACCCTTTCCCGACAGGAAGGAGAATCCCCAAGAGCGAGAAAGGAACGAAGATCCAGCCGAGCAGAAACGTGAAGAACCCGAACAGGAGCCAGAAGAGGGCCCACGTCACGCACCAAATGATCCGGGTGCGGCGCTCCAGGAGTGCGGGGCATGTGGGCGTGTGGCCAGGCTTTTTGCGATCTGGGGACCGTTTGAGGCCGTGATGAGGGTGCTCTGGGGGGCTCTGGGGGCGGGGGTCCAGGCGGCGGTGGCGCTACGGGGCCCGGCGGGAAGGGCGACGTCGGGGCACGGAAGTGGTCGGGGTGCCGGTGGGGTTGCCTGGACTCTCGGATTGCTCGAGGGCGTGCAGGGACGCTATCTCGATTTTGGCGGTGATCTCCTTGAGACGTCGGGCGTTGTCGAACCAGGGCTGGTAGCGGGCAAGCTGGTCCTCGCTCAGGTAGCGGGTGACGGTCTTGCCGTCGAGGGTGCGGGTCCATTGGATGTAGGGACCATGCAAGCGGGGCGGTTCGTCCCGGCAGGCGCATGTGGGCTTCCCGCAACGCATGCGGCGTACGACCACGCTGCCGGGGAGCAGCCCGTCGATCTCGGCGAGCTGGTTGGCGAGGCCTCGGCGGGTCGCCTCCCAGGGCCGCTTCGCATCCATGTCTGGCACCGCCACTCCTTCTATCAACTCGGACCATCCCCCGGTCGTCATCCTACAGCGTTCACGCTGTAAGGCGACACGGCCCGACCGGTGCCGTGGCTTCCTGCCAAGGAGAGAGCCGATGGACACCGCCACCGCCGACAAGGACGCTTTCGCCCCGGCGCGTAGATGCTTCGAGGAGATGCTGTCGTGGCTGGAAGGGACCGAGTCGGCGTCGATGTCACACGCCGAGATGGAAGACCAGATGGCGCGACGCGGCCGGGAGGTGCAACGCCTGGCGTTCCAAGACCACCTCGACCTGCGTGCCCTGCGCGAGCGGCGCGTCGATGTCGCCGATACCAACGGCATCGCCCACTCGAACGTGGAGCCCGGCCATCACCGCCAGCTGTCGACGGTGATGGGCACCGTGACCGTCGAACGTCTCGCCTACCGCCACCCGGGGACCTCCAACCTGTGTCCCGCGGACGCCGTGTTGAACCTCCCCGACCAGCTCCACTCCCACGGCCTGCGCCGCCTTGCCGCCATTG
>JALYVP010000465.1 GCA_030853185.1 Actinomycetota bacterium
CAATGGCGGCGCGGGCGTCGACCAGTGCCTGGTGCGCCGTGTCGGGGCAGCACACGACGACATCGAAGTCCTGGGATGTCTGGGCGGCCAGCGAGAGCAGCACCTCCGCCAGCAGCCCCGGGTGGCTGCCGCCGACGCTGACGACGACGGTCAAGAAGCGATCACGCTCGGGTGGAGGGGGCACCGTGGACGGGGTGCCGGGCAGGTAGGCGCGGACGAACTGGTTGACGATGCTGGCGGGAAGGCGGCCGCGGGCGTCGCGCACCAGCGCGCCCAGCGGACTCGTCGCCCGCAAGGTCGCCGCACCGGCGGGGAAGTGCTGGTCGCTGTGATCGAGCACCAGATCATCCCGGTCTCGTTCGACCCAGCCGGTCCGCTGAACGACCTCGTTCAGGCGGGATTCGGTGTACAGCGTGATGTGGGTCTCGTCGAGCAGTCCCGTCGGCGTGACATCCCACCGGCCCAGGAGCAGCTTGGCGGCCAGGTCCAGGTGAGCGACGTTGGGCACGCTCATGATGAGCAGGGCGCCGGGATGGGCCGCCGCCGAGCGCCGCAGGACGTCGAGCAGGTCCTCCCCCACCGAGAGGTGCTCGAGCACGTCGAGGAGGCAGACGGCCGCGAGGGGGCGTTGGCGAGTGAGCCGCTCGAGGAGCGGCGCCAAGTCGCTCGGTTCGTCCAGGGCCCGGACCTCGGCCTCGACGCCGCGGGCCCGGAGAGCCTCCACGGATCCGGGGTCACCGTCGATGCCGACATAGGTGTAGCCCCTGTCACCGAGGGGCTCGGCCATGGCGCCGTAGCCACAACCGAGGTCGACGACCACGCCCGTGGGAGGACCCAGACGTTCGAGCAGTCCCACGACTCGCTCGTAGGTCGATCCCGGGCCGTACCCGAATCGGTAGCGCTCAGGCATGGTGGCTGACGTTAGTGTTCCCGACCGGTGCCACGGGCGCACCGCCGGTTGCAGGCCGCCGGGCCTGCGCCTACCGTGCACCTACTGTGCTGGGAACGTGGCTGTGACCCAAGGCCATGACGACCAGCCACCGACGGCGCCGGCTGCAGAGGACACTGATGGCGACACGCGCGCTCTCCAGGTGGAGCTGCGGGCCGCTCGCCAGGAGCTCGCCAGGCGCGACGAGAGCCTGGGCCGCCTGGTCGGTCTGCTGAACGACTGCCAGCAGATGGCAGACGCCCACGCCGCCACCGCCCGCGACCGCATCGACGCTCTGGCCGCCCAGGTGGCGGCGTTGCAGTCCAGCAGGACGATGCGGTGGAGTGCCCCCGCCCGCCGGACGGTACGAGCGCTTGGTGGGTGGCGGAGAAACCGGTGAGACCCGCCTACCAGGTTCACATCGCCGGTCGGGGCAATGCTATCTGGCGGGAGATCAGCGATATCGTCGCTGGCGGGCTCAACGAGCTGGGCCTTGAGGCCCACGTCGCCCAGGATGTGGTCCCTCGCTCCGTTCCGGGCACGGTCAACCTCCTGCTCGGTCCCAACGAGTACTTCGAGCTGGGGCCGGCACTCAGCGAGGACGAGATGGGCGCGGCGGTCGCCGCCTCCGCGTGCATCGTGGCCGAGCAACCGGGCACCGTGTGGTTCGCGCGCAACCTCAGGTGGCTGCGCCACTGCCCGCTGGTGCTGGACCTGAGCTCGGTGGGAGCGGGAGCGCTGCGCGCCGCCGGAGTTCCGGCTCGACACCTTCAGCTCGGCTACAGCGCCCGGATCGACCGGTGGCGCGGCGACACGAGCCGGCCTCGCGACGTCGATGTGGCGTTCCTCGGCGCCATGACCGACCGGCGGGGTCGTTTCTTCGGTGACGCCGCCACCCGTCTGGCCGGCGCTCGCTGCGAGCTCCGCTTCTTCGACCAGTCGTCGGCCAAGCATGCCGGTGACCCCGGGTTCGTGGCCGGAGCGGACAAGTGGTCCCGGCTGGCCGGCACTCGCGTCCTGCTCAACGTCCACCGCAGCGACGAACCGTACTTCGAGTGGCCCCGGGCGCTCGACGCCATGGCGAACGGGTGCGTGCTGGTCTCCGAACCGTC
>JALYVP010000466.1 GCA_030853185.1 Actinomycetota bacterium
CCTCGGGGCGCAGCTCGACCGCCGTCGCCCCCCGGTCCCACAGCTCCTCAGCCGCCAGCTCGGCCCGCACGGTGACGACCTCCCAGTGGACGACGAGATCGGTGGCGGACATGGCGGCTCCAACATGCGTGACCGACTTGGCCCTGGCATCCGCCACAATGGCACGGTGTTGCAAGCCCAGGATCTGAGCGTCGAGGTCGGCGGGCGCTTCACGCTGCAAGACGCCAGCTTCTTGGTGCGCCCCGGCGACAAGGTGGGCCTGGTGGGCCGCAACGGGGCGGGCAAGACCAGCCTGTTGAAGGTGCTGGGCGGCGACGCCGAGCCGGCGGCGGGCCAGGTGACCGTCGGCGGCCGGCTGGGGTTCCTGTCCCAGGACGCGGCCCGGTTGAAGGAGGCATCGGGGGTCAGCGGGCTGAGCTGTGTCCTCTCCGGTCGCGGTCTCGACGAGGCCGCCGTCCGCCTGGAGAAGCTGCGCCTGACCATGGAGGAGGATCCCTCCGAGCGCAACGTGCACCGCTTCACCCGCGCCGAGGAGGCCTTCTCCGCCGCCGGCGGGTACGCAGCCGAGTCCGAGGTTCGCCAGCTGGTGGCCGGCCTCGGGTTGAGCGACGAGCGGCTCGACATGCCCATCGACGTGCTGTCCGGGGGCGAACGCCGCCGCGTCGAGTTGGCCCGCATCCTCTTCGCCGGCGCCGACCTGCTGCTGCTCGACGAGCCGACCAACCACCTCGACAGCGACGCCAAGGGTTGGCTGCTCGGGTTCCTGCGCTCCTACCGGGGGGCGTTGCTGGTGGTCAGCCACGATCTTGACCTGCTCGACGAGGCCATCACCCGGGTCCTGCACCTCGACGAGGGTGCCATGGTCGCCTACAAAGGCACCTACAGCCAGTACCGCACGGCCCGGGCGCGCGACGACGCCCGGGCCACCAAGATCGCCGAGCGGGAGCAGACCGAGATCAAGCGGCTGTCCACCATGGCCGACGCCATGCGCCACCAGACGGCCAAGCGGGCCAAGGTGGCCAAGTCCCTCGACCGCCGGGTCGACCGGATGCAGGCCAGCAAGACGGCCGCCCCGGGTCGGGGGGATCGCAAGTACAAGGTGAAGTTCCCAACCCCGCCCCACGCCGGCCGCCTCATCCTCGAAGCCGACGGCCTGGCCAAGGCCTACGGGGGTCCGCCGGTGTTCACCGACGTGTCCTTCGCCATCGAAAATGGTCAGCGCCTGTTGATCATGGGCCTCAACGGGGCGGGCAAGACCAGCCTGCTGCGGATCCTGGCCGGCGAGACCGAGGCCACCGCCGGGTCGTTCCGCACCGGGGTCGGGGTCGATGCCGGCTACTACGCCCAGGAGCACGAGGGGATCCGCGCCGGCGTCGATGTGCTCACCCACATCCGGGAGTCGGCGGCCGTCCCCGACACCGAGCTGCGGGCCCTGCTGGGCATGATGGGCCTCTCCGGGGAGATCGCCCACCAGGACGCGTCGACGCTGTCGGGCGGCGAGAAGACCAAGCTGGCCCTGGCCCAACTGGTGGCCGGCCGCCACAACCTGCTGCTCCTCGACGAGCCCACCAACAACCTCGATCCCCCGTCGCGCACGGCCATCGGCCACGCCCTGTCGGCCTGGCCGGGCTCCATGATCCTGGTCAGCCACGACACCGAGTTCGTCTCCGAGCTGGCCCCCGACCGGGTGCTGGTCATGCCCGACGGGACCGAGGACGCCTGGAGCGACGACCTGCTCGACCTCGTGGCCATGGCCTAGTCCTTCTCCACCAGCCCGGCCTGCTCGAAGCTCACCGTGCGCCACACCGCCGCCCCGGCCTCGTCGGAGGCGGCCAGATCGACCTGGCCGACGATGCCCCAGTCGTGATCGCCTTCGGGGTCGTCGATGATCTGGCGGACGACCCACGCCCCCGGTCGTTCCTCGAGTTGGAACCACGCCCCGGCCCGGGCGTCGGCCCCGGTGCCGATCGCCGTCCGGCGGGGCCCGGGCCGGTCGTGCTCGGGCTGGTCGTGCTCGGCGGCGAAGGCGGCCAGGGC
>JALYVP010000157.1 GCA_030853185.1 Actinomycetota bacterium
CCCCTGCCGGACGCCACTGCTTGGCTCCGCCCGCTGCCACACGCAGCCAGGAAGCCAGCGACCACGACGGTCGCCACTGCCGACCTTCCAACGCGCATCGATCCTCCTTCCGTACGCCGATGTCACTCGAATCGGGACCGCTAGGTGGGGCGGCCGTCCCCCTTGTTGGCGTACATGGCCATGTCGGCGCGGTGCAGCAGCCGTTCGACATCTCGGGTGTCACCATCGAAGCTGGCGGCGCCGACGCTGATGGTCACGACCTCGGGGACGTCGGCCAGGGGTTGACTGAAGGCGCGCTGGATCCGATCGACCAGGTGGGCCGCGGCCTGGGGGTCGAGGTCCACGGCGACGATGACGAATTCGTCGCCGCCCAGCCGGGCGATGACGTCGCCGGAGCGCACCTGGGCCCGGAGGCGGCCCACGGTCTCTTTGAGGACGAGGTCACCGACGCCATGCCCGTAGCGGTCATTGATCTGTTTGAGACCGTCGAGGTCGCAGTAGAGCACCGCCCCCGGCGGGCCGCTCTGAGCGGCGTCGGCCACGACCGTCCGCAGATGCTTGAGCAGCACCCGCCGGTTGGGGACGCCGGTCAGAGAGTCGAGCTGCGCCTGACGAAACAGGGTGTCCTCGTGGGTCTTGCGTTCGGTGATGTCCTCGAGATGCACGAGCAGAAACGACGGGTGGCCGCCATCGGTGGCGATGACGGTTGCGGTGAGGCCGGCCCAGATCGGCGTCCCGTCCTTGCGGACCATCTGGCGCTCGTAGCGGTGCCAACGTCGCTGCCCGGCGGCGAGCTCCTGGAGCCGGATGTCGCTTCGGGCTCCCTCGCCGGGAGCCATGAGCTGGTACCAGGTCAGATCGGCCAGCTCGCTGCAACTGAAACCGAGCACCCGGCTGAAAGCGTCGTTGACTCTGATGAACCCGCCCTGGTCCTCGGTGTCGAGGCGGAGCATGGCCATGGCCCCCGCCGATGCCGAGAACGAGAACCGGAACGCCGCCTCGCTGGCCAGGAGTCGATGCTGTTCTTCGCGCAGCTGTTCGACCAGCCGGGCGTTGCCGATGGCCACGCCGGCCTGGACCGCGAAGATGTCGAGGAGCTCTCGCAGCAGCGGACCCGGACGGCGCTGGCCGGGCGGCAGGTCGACCGAGAGCAAGCCCACCATGGTCCCGTCGCTGTCGTCGAGGGGAGCCAGGAGGGCGTCCTCGGGGTGCCAGGCGTCGACAGCGTCGGGCATGTCCACGTCGGGCACCCACGAGAAGGGGTCCCCGTCGCCGACCTCTTCGTGGGGAACGAAGCGCAAGGGTCCCCAGACCTCGGATCGGGCCAACAGGTCGTCCATGGCGGCCTTCTCGACGATCCGCCCGGCCAGGGCATCGCGCGCCTCTTGGGGTCCGGCGACGGCCAGCACCTGGAGGTCGCCGTTGGCCAGGACGTAGTTGACGGCGGCGGCGCCGAAGCCGAGCCCTTCGACCACGCCTTCGGCGACCGCTTGGAGGGTGTCGTTCAGTCGTTGACCGCGGTTGATCTGAGCGCTGACCGAAGCCACTCGCCGCAGGACCGCAAGATCAACTTGTCTCTCCGCCATGCGCATCGGCACCAGCTCGTATCTCTGTGGCCACTTCGACGATAGTTTGCCTTCCTGTTCCGGTGCGACCGCCCAGGGGTGGTTTCGCAGTCTGTTAGAACTCGTCGACAGACGGGCGGGAGCCGAGGAGGCGGTGATGGGCAGGATGGGCCAGCGAGCCAGGTGGGCGGGAGCAGCAGCGATCGTCGTCGCCGCCTTGGGCGCCTGCGGCGGCCCCACCGCGCCCGCCCCCCAATCAGGATCCCAGCCCAATCGGGCGGCGCCCGATACCGCGGCACCCGCCTCGTCGGCCGACTGCCAGGGGACCAGCTTGGTCGTCTCCGCAGGGCCGGGCACCGCCGGGTTGGGCCACGTTGGCGTGCCCCTGCTGTTCCGCAACAGCGGCACAACCCCGTGCCGCCTGGCCGGGTACCCCGGGGTCGCAGGCCTGACGAGCGGTGGCGGCCAAACGCAAGCGGCCCGGACGCTGGGTGGCTATCTGGGCGGTCTCCGGTCGGGCATGTCGAGTCTGCCGGTCATCGAGCTGGCGCCCGGCGAGGTCGCTTCGGCCCTCGTCGAGGGGACTGACGCCCCCGCGGGCACGGCCACGTCCTGCCCCTCCTTCACGGCCCTGCTGGTCACCCCGCCGAACACCCGGCAGGCGTCACGGCTGACCGCCGGCCTGCCCGGCTGCTCGGGTCTCGCCGTGCACCCCGTCGTGCCCGGCACCACCGGAAGTCTCTCCTGACGGGACCGGAGTCGGACTACGCGTTCGGGGACGCGTCGGGCTTTGGAAAGGTATGACCAGCGACGACGACCGGCCGTTCGAGGACCAAGCCGGCTCGGACGGTGAGGCACCCCCCGGGCCCGACGAGCTGCGGGCTATCGTGGCCCGCTCCGGTCGACACCACCGCCGGGCGGCTGCCGTCGGGATGGCTGCCACCTTGATCGTCGGGGCGGCGGCGGGATACCTGATCAGCGGGCGGTCAACGGCGTCGAGCACCACCGTGGCGGTGGGGAGCAGCCCGTCGACAACGTCCGGAGCCGTCGGGGGCTCGGTCAATCGGGCTGGCGTCGCCGGAACCAGCCCCTTTGGGCCGGCTGGCTACACCGCCCTGTTCACCCGGACGGCAGGGCCGGTGACCGTCCGCGGGTTTCTCACCAACTTCCCCCGACCGTCCGTGGCCCAGGCCCCGGGATGCCGGCTGATGGGGCCACCCTCGTTCCGGGCCGAGCTGTCGACGGCGAAGATGGTAGGTGAGGCCGAAGGGTTCGGCATCGACGACCGGACCAAACCGCTCAGCGCCGTGACCGCGGTGGTCGTCGGGGTCCCTGAGGGCGATCCGACAGCGGCGGTGGCGGCCGCGGCGGGCCCCGGGGTGGCCAAGGTCCGGGTGGCCTACACCGGAGGCGCGACCGACGAGATGGCCCCGATGCGAGGCTGGGTCGCCTTGGCGGCCGAGGTCCCCGGCGCTGCGGCCTCCGCCACCACACCGGTCGGTACCCTCACTGCGCTGAACGCGGCGGGGCGGGTGTTGAGCAGCCAGACGGTCACGATGGCGAGCGGGGGGATGCAGTTCACCGGCCCGTGCGGTTCGCCGTGCCCACTCCAGACCACGACGACGACGTCTCCGACGTCCCCGACGCCTCCGGCGGCTCCTTCCACAACGACGACAACAGCCAACGGGTCTGCCGGCCCCCCGGCCACAGCGCCATCGCCGCCGGCCACAGCGCCATCGCCGCCGGCCGGTGCGCTCTCGCCGCCGGCGGGCGCACCCTCGGCGCCATCTCCGGTGATTGCCTGCGCCGAGTCACCGACGACGGTACCGGCCCTGGGGGGGCCGGTCCCGTTTCCGGTGCCGCCACGGTCGGTCGTTCCCAGCCCGCCCGTCCTCATCCCGACCGTCCCGGGCAAGTAAGTGTGTGCCCGGCCGCTAACGGCCCAAGGCGGCGATCGGTACTGCCAGCATGGGATGTGGCCGACGATCCGGCAGAGCCTGCCCACCGGACAGGTAACCCACTCGATGGGTACGGGGACCAGGTTGGTGACGGCATCCTGGTCACCCGGGACTTTGTGGCCTGTTACCAGGTGCACTACCGGGCGGTGACCAGAGCCCTGCGCCTGGCCGGAGCCGACTCGGTCACTGCCGAGGATCTGGCTCAGGAAGCGTTCGCCCGGGCCCTGCCGCACTGGTCGCGGGTCCGGCGGGGATCCAACCCGGCCGGATACGTCTATCGCAGTGCGTTCCGGCTGCTGCAGCGCTCCGAGCGGCGTCGCTCCCGCCCCGAGCGCCTTCCCGGCCCCCTGCCAACCGCCAGCACCGAACAGGACGCCACCACCACGGTGTCGGTCCAGGTGGCCCTGGCCCGGATGCCGCCCCGCCGCCGCCAGTGCGCCGTGCTGTGCCTGGTGCTCGGCTTCGCGACCGCCGATGCCGCCGCAATCCTGGGGATCGCCGCGGGGACGGTTCGCAAACACCTGGACGAGGCCCGCGGCGACCTGCGGGCCGGCTGCGACCCGACCTGAGCGAGCGCAGGGCCACCCAACGGGGGCGGTCAGATGACGTCGAGCGGGGCGGTCACGAGGTCACATGGCGGGGAACTGGGCGGCCACCCGCAGGGGCGCCTCCCCGAGCAGCTCCCCGGCGGCCGTCAGGCTGAGCCGGTAGAGGCCCTCGCGGCGAAACTCGAGGTCGAGGGGAAAGACCAGGTTGACGCCGTGAGGCAGCTCGCCTGTGTAGTCGGGACCGGCATGGGCGACGATGGTGAGCTCCACTCGCGACACCTGTTCGCCGTCGGCATGCTCGACCCGGCTCACGACCACGATCGGCTGGCCCAGCTCCGCCTCCTCGACGTGCAGGCGGGCCACGCCGAAGAGGTGGTTGCGGATGGGTAGCTGCGGTCCCTGGATGCTCTCGACGAAGCCGCTGAGCATCGAGATCATGCCGTTGGACTCCTGGGCGCCAAGCGCCACGGTCAGCATCACCAGTCGGGCCACGAGGTCCGACGGTAGTAGCCGGGCCGCCCGGTCGGGGCGGTCACCCCCGGCCGGGTGGCGCAGAGGCCGGTCGTCTCAGCCGCGGATGTCGAAGCCGCTGCTGGTGCCGGTGGGTGCCTCGTCGGTCACCGCTACCCGCTCGACGCGGGCGCCCCGCGGACCGCGGTGACACCAGTCGATGACGGCATCGACGGCGGCCGCCGGCCCTTCGAAGACCGCCTCCACCCGACCGTCGGCCAGGTTGCGCACTCGGCCGGACAGGCCCGCCTCGTCGGCTCGGCGGGCGCAGGTACAGCGGTAACCAACGCCTTGGACCCGGCCCTCGATGACGACCCTGCGGCGGACCGTCGAGCTGGCGCTGGGTGTCGAATCTGAACGGCGCGTCCTGGGCTCGGTCATGGTGGTGGTTTGAGAGGTCAGGGCTTGGGCGGCGGGTCGCCCGGTTGTATCGGTGGTCGACGCGACCCCGCCGGGCTGTCCACATCCGTCGGATGGCTGTCCACGTCCGTCGGATGGCTGTCCACGTCGAGGACGGGACCTTCCGACCCGCGACCCCATCGGGTGCGGATCGTGGTGCCGCCGGGCGAGGAACGGACGACATTGGCGGACAAGGTGGCCGCCCGCCGGGCCAGCCGGCCGGCCAGGACCCGGCCCGCCAGTCGCCGGATGGGCGGAATCAGAAGGAGCAGGCCGAACACATCGGTGACGAATCCGGGGATGCACAGCAGCAGCCCGCCGGCCAGGAGGACGATCCCGTCGAGCGCCTCTCGGCCCGGCACCTCGCCGGCGGCCAGGCGTTCCTGGCTGCGGCGCCACACCCCGAAGCCGGCGCGGCGGACCAACCACGGCCCCGACGCGCTGATCAGCAGCAACGCCAGGATCGCCGGCGCCACCCCGATGGCCTTGGCCACCTCGATCAGGACGTACAGCTCGACGGCGATCGCCACCACGGCCGCGAGCAGAACCGGCATGCCCCGACCGTACTCCTCCCCGGCCGACTCGATGCACAGACTCGCCGCCTCACCGCACTCGCATCCTCACCACACTCGATACGGCAAGAACTTCCCATTGAAGGTCAGCACCACCCGGTCCCCCTTGGGATCGGCCACCCGGGCGAAGTCCAGCTCGAAGTCGATGGCGCTCATGATGCCGTCGCCGAACTCCTCGGCCATGAGGGCGGCGACGGCCGACCCGTACACCTGGACGGCCTCCTCCAGGCGGTAGATGGCCGGCTGGGTGCGGTCCAACGCCTCCGCTCCCCGGTCGGGCGGTAGTTGCAGGGCGGCGACCACGTCGTCGTCGAGACCGAGAAGGCCGCCGGCGGCGTTCGCCTGGTTGGCGTCGAGGGGCTGCTGGCCGAGCAGAGCGGAAGTCGACCACACCAGGCTGCGTTCGAGGGCCTGGGCCAGGTCCGCCCAGGTGACTCCGGATGTGGTCTTGGCTGCGGCGACCCGGGCGCCGGCCCACAGCCGGCTACCGGGAACGGGGGTGATGGTCATGGCCTCATCCTCGTCGAAGCCAGGCCGGTTCGTGCGGCACTGGAACTGGCGCGCCCGGCCGGTCCCCGGAGCGGGCGGACGCAGGTGGGTATCATGGAGCTGACGAGGCGGAGGGACGATGGCGACCGATTCGATCAGGAACATCGTGGTTGTCATGAAGGAGAACCACACCTTCGACAACTACTTCGGCATGTTGGGTCGCGGCGACGGGTTCACCCTCGATGCTGACGGCGCACCGACCAACGCCAACCCGGATGGCGAGGGGCGGTCGGTGCGGGCCCACCACCAGAGCCTCCCGATCAACCCGTCGCTCGGGGTGAGCCAGACCTGGAACTCGTCACATCTGCAGTGGAACGGCGGGGCCATGGACGGCTTCGTGACGGCCACCGGCAGCCACGACCCGATGGGCTATCTCGACGACAGCGATCTGCCCTGGTACTACGGCCTGGCTCGATGCTTCGGCATCGCCGATCGTTACTTCGCGTCCGTCCTGGCCCAGACGTTTCCCAACCGCCGGTTCCTCCAGGCGGCCACTGCAGACGGCCTGGTGAGCACCACCCTCCCCAGCCCGTTCGTCCACCCGCCTGCCACCGGGACGATCTGGGACCGCCTCGACACCGCCGGGGTCAGCTGGGCCAACTACTTCGCCGAGGTTCCCGAGGTGGCGTTGTGGCCCCGCAACGTCCTGCGGTACCACAGCCACCTCCACTCCCTCGACCGCTTCTTCGATGACTGCAGGGCGGGGAACCTGCCGGCCGTCAGCCTGGTGACCCCGGATGTGCCCTTCGCCTCCGAGGGGGAGTTCGAGGACGACCAGATCGGCGAGGCGTTCACCGCCACCCTCTTCGATGCCGTCGGTGCCGGACCCCAGTGGGCGGGGATGCTCTGGGTGCTCACATGGGATGAGGGCGGTGGGTTCTACGACCATGTGCCGCCACCCGCGGCGGTCCCCCCGGACGACGTGGCGCCCGCCATCCGCGTGCCTCCCGATCAACCGGGCGGCTACGACCGCCTCGGCTTCCGGGTGCCTTGCATCGTGGCGTCGCCATTCTCCAAACCTGGACACGTCTCGTCCGTCGTCTACGACCACACGTCGGTCCTGGCGACGATCGAACAGCGGTGGGCGCTGGCCCCGCTCACCCGCCGTGATGCGGCGGCGGCGCCGCTGTTCGACTTCTTGGACCTGGACGGGCCGCCGAGCTTCTCCCGGCCGCCCGAGCTCCCTCGACCCACGATCTGGCCGTTCACCGGTCACCGGTAGGTGTGCGCCGGAACCGGAACCGGAACAGCCCGGCGTCACGACCGGAGAGGCGGGGACCGGCGACCGGCCATCCGATCCCGTAGCTCGCCCAGACCTCCGGCGACGGCCACGAGGAGCCGGCCCGGTCCATCGAGGTCGAGCCACGCCCACCCCTCACCCGACCCTTCGGTCCTCGGTCCCCCCGGGCCGATGATCAGGCGCAGCCCCACACTGCGGTGCGGTCCGACGACGGCCGGGCCGTCCCAGCCGGGACCGCCGATCACCAGCTGGTGGCGGAGGAGCGGAACACCGGCGAGATCCACGTCGAAGCGCAGGTCGAGGGGGCCGGGTTCCTCGCCGTGACGCCCGAGGATGACCTCCTCGGTCCAGTCGACCTCGGCGTCCTCGCCGACGCGGAGATGGACGTGCTGGGCGTGGTGGCAACCGGCGGTGGCGATCAGCGGCTCGGGATGCCAGTCGAGGGTGGCGGACCGCCCGACGGACACCTCGACGTGTTGACGGCTCGAGCGCCCCCCGTAGAGGATCGTCGCCGCCGCCGAGCGGAGTCGGAGGGTGGCGTGATCGGCGACGGTCACGGCGATGCCGATGTCGTCGTCGCCGAGCGGGCCGGCCGCCGAGCCCACCACATACACCGCGTCCCCGGCGGCCCGGAACGTCACCGGCGGCGAGGAGACGACCCGGCCGAGGCGACCGGACGGGAGGACGTTCAGCTCGGCGCGGGCGCGCACCGGTCCACCAGGTCGCGCACCCACGCCGCCAC
>JALYVP010000467.1 GCA_030853185.1 Actinomycetota bacterium
GGCGGCGGTCGTGGCGGCGGCCGAGGCCTCCCCGGTGCGGGCCGAGCTGGGCAACCTCGACCAGGTGCGTCAGCGCCTGGCGTCCATCCACGTCGACCAGTCTCCCGTGCGGCGCCCGGACCCACCTGCCGAGGTGGGCTCGAGCGGGCGCTCCCGGCGCACCCGGCGCACCGACCGGGCCGAGCGGTGGGAGGAGCCGGCGCCCGACGGCACGTGTGACCAGAGCTATCCCATCAAGGTCAAGGTGCGCAGCGGGCTGTTCCACCTTCCGGGCATGTTCGCCTATGAGCGGACCGGCGCCGACCGGTGCTACCGCAGCTCCGCCGACGCGGAGGCCGACGGCTTCACCCGGGCGTCGCGCTAGCGACCTGGCCGGTTCAGACCTCCGCCAGCAGAGAGGCGTCCAGCACCCCGCGGGTCTCGGTGAGGGCACCAACCACCTCGATGGGCACCGCTTCCTCGAACGACAGGGCCATCATCGCCGTGCCCCCGGCGGCGCTGCGCCCCAGCTTGAGGTCCACGATGTTGAGGCCGGCGCTGGCGATGACCGTGGTCACCGCCGCGACCACGCCGACGCTGTCGTCGTTGCGGACCACCAGGATCCATCGGGCCAGGGGCAGCTCGATGTCGTGGTCGTCGACCATGACGATCCGGTGGACCCCGCTGTTGGCGAAGATGGTCCCGGCCACCGCGTGCCCACCGCCGCGCACGGTCAGCAGGTTGACGTAGTCACCGGTGGCCGATGCGGTGGTCGAGCGGACATCAAGACCTCGCTCCTCGGCGATCTGGGCGGCGTTCACCCAGGAGACAGGCTCGTCGGACGCAACCGAACAGACCCCGCGCAGCACCGAGAGGGTGAGCAGGCGGGTGTCAGCGTCGGCCAGACCGCCCTCGTATTCGACTTCGAGCTGGCCGGGCAGCTCCCGGGCGATCGACGCCCACAGACGACCGAGCTGTTCGGCCAGGGGCACGAAGGGGGCGACCGCCTCGGGGATCTCCGAGGCAGCGATGTTCACCGCGAAGGGCACCAGGTGGCCGGCGAGAGCCAACCTGACCTGCTCGGCGATGGCCAGGCCGGCCTTGTCCTGCGCTTCGCGGGTGCTGGCCCCCAGATGGGGGGTGACGACGACCTTGTCGGAGCTGAACAGCGGCGACGAGGTGGTGGGCTCGACGGCGAACACGTCGAGGGCCGCACCGGCGATCGTTCCGTCATCGAGGGCTTCGGCCAGGGCCGCTTCGTCGACGATGCCCCCGCGCGCCACGTTGACGATCCGCAACCCGGGTTTGGCCAGTCCCAGCAGCTCGGTGCCGATCAGGCCGACCGTCTCCGGCGTCCGGGGCAGGTGGACGGTCAAGAAGTCCGAGCGGCGCACGACCTCGTCGAGGGCGAGGAGGTCGGCGCCCAGCTGCCGGGACCGCTCGGCGGAGACGAAGGGGTCATAGGCAACCAGGTGCATCCCGAACGCCGCCGCCCGCTGGGCCACCAGGGCGCCGACCCGGCCCAGGCCGACGACACCCAGGGTCTTGCCGTGCAGCTCGACCCCCTCCCAGCGGGAGCGCTCCCAGCGACCGGCTACGAGCGCGCTGTGGGCCTGGGCCACGTTGCGGGCCTGGGCCAGGAGCAGCGCCATGGTGTGCTCGGCGGCGGAGATGATGTTGGACTGGGGGGCGTTGGCGACCACCACGCCGCGCCGGGTGGCGGCGGCCACGTCCACGTTGTCCAGACCGATCCCGGCCCGGCCGATGACCACCAGGTCCCGCGCCGCGTCGATGACCTGGGCGTCGACCAGGGTGGCGGACCGGATGATCAGGGCGTGGGCCCCCACGACGGCGTCGAGCAGGCCGGCCGGGTCGAGGCCGAAGCGGACATCGACGATGTGGCCGGCGGCGCGGAGGACCTCCAGGCCGGAGTCGGCGATCTCTTCGGTGACGAGTACCCGCCTCATCCTGCCATGGTGGCAAAGGGACCCGTCTCGGCGCCAAACTCGGGACGCTCAGCCCAGCAGCTTGGC
>JALYVP010000158.1 GCA_030853185.1 Actinomycetota bacterium
GGCGGCCTGGCCCAGGGCGCCGCCCAAGCCCTCCTCGAGGAGGTTCGCTACGACACCGAGGGCAACCCGGTGACCTCGAACCTGGCCGACTACGCCATGATCTCGTCCACTGAGCTGCCCAGCTTCGAATTGGTGCCGATGGCCACCCCGACGCCGATCAACCAGCTCGGGGCCAAGGGCATCGGCGAGTCAGGCACGATCGGCTCCACGCCGGCCGTGCAGAGCGCGGTGGTCGATGCCCTCAGCTACCTGGGTGTGCGCCACCTCGACATGCCGGCCACCCCCGAACGGGTGTGGCGGGCCATCTCCGGCAACTAGGTCCACGCAGCAAAGCCCGCTTCAGCGTCATTGAACCATCCCAGAACAAGGGGGAGATACATGAAGGTGTCCATGGTTGTCAACGGACAACCGGCCGAACACGAGGTCGAGCCTCGCCTGCTCCTGGTCCACTACCTACGCGACGTCGTCGGTCTCACCGGAACCAACATCGGATGTGACACGTCCTCCTGCGGGGCCTGCACCATCCACCTGGACGGTGAATCGGTGAAGTCGTGCACGGTCCTGGCCGTCCAGGCCGACGGGGCCGAGATCAAGACCATCGAGGGCCTGGCCGACGGGGCGACCATGCACCCGATGCAGAAGGCGTTCCAGGACGAGCACGGCCTCCAGTGCGGGTACTGCACGCCCGGGATGGTCATGGCCGCCGTGTCGTTGCTGGAGCAGAACCCCGACCCGAGCGAGGACCAGGTCCGGGAAGGCCTCGAAGGCAACCTGTGCCGCTGCACCGGCTACCACAACATCGTCCGCGCCGTCCTGGCCGCGGCGGCGACGACCCCGGCTGGGAGCTCGTCATGACCGCCACCGAGACACCGCCAGATGAGACCCTCAAGGTGATGGGCACGCGCCGGGTCCGGCGCGAGGATCCCGCCCTGCTCTCCGGGGAGTCCCGCTACATCGCCGACCTGGTCGTACCCGGCGTCCTCCACGCGGCCATCGTCCGCAGCCCCGTCGCCCACGGCACGATCACCAGCATCGACTTCTCCGACGCCCTGGCCATGCCCGGCGTGGTCGCCGCCTTCAGCGGCGAGGACCTCCAGGGGGACTGGGCGGCCCCCATGCCGTGCGCCTGGCCGGTCACCGAGGACATGAAGAACCCGACTCACTTCCCGCTGGCGGTGGGCACGGTCAACTACGTCGGTGACGGTGTGGCGGTCGTCCTGGCCCAGAGCGAGTATCAGGCCCACGACGCCGCCGACGCCGTCATCGTCGACATCGAGCCCCTGCCGGCGGTCATCGACCTGGATGACGCCCTCTCCGACCGGGTCCTGGTCCACGACGACCTCGGCACCAACACGTGCTACACGTGGGAGCTCCAGCCCGACGCCGCCGCCCTCGACCAGGCGTTCGCCGATGCCGCCCACACGGTCAGCGAACGTTACGTCCAGCAGCGCCTCATCCCCTCGCCGATGGAGACGCGCGGGGTCGTGGTCGTTCCCCAACCCTTCGGCGGCGATTACACGATCTACTCTTCCACCCAGATACCTCACATCCTGAAGGTCATGCTGGCCGTGACCACAGGCATCAACGAGACGCAGCTGCGCGTCGTCGCCCCGTCGGTCGGCGGCGGCTTCGGAGCCAAGCTCAACGTGTACGCCGAGGAGGTCCTCGGCGTGGTCCTGGCCAAGAAGCTGCGCAAGCCCATCCGCTGGATCGAGGAGCGCTCCGAGCACGCCACGGCCACCATCCAGGGTCGAGGCCAGATCCAGAACATCGAGCTGGCCGCCACCGCCGACGGCAAGATCACCGGGGTGCGGGTCAAGCTGCTCGCCGACATGGGGGGCTACCTGCAGCTGATCACCCCCGGCATCCCGCTCCTCGGCGGGTTCATCTACGGCGGCGTGTACGACATCGGAGCCTTCGGGTTCACCTGCACCGGGGTGTTCACCACCAAGACCCCGACGGATGCCTACCGCGGCGCCGGTCGGCCGGAGGCCACCTACGCCATCGAGCGGGCCGTCACCGCCCTGGCCCATGAGATGGACATCGACCCGGCGGAGCTGCGCCGGCGCAACTTCATCCAGCCTGACCAGTTCCCCTACTCGGCGGCGGCCGGTCTGGTCTACGACAGCGGCAACTACGAGCCGGCCCTCGACAAGGCCCTCGAGCACGCCAACTACACGGAGCTTCGCGCCGAACAGCAGCGCCGCCGTGACGCCGGCGACACCAAGCTCCTCGGCATCGGAATCTCGTCGTACTTCGAGATGTGCGGGCTGGCCCCATCCCGGGCGCTCGGCGGCCTCGGCTTCGGCGCGGGTGGTTGGGAGGCGGCCACCGTCCGCATCCAGCCCACCGGCAAGGTCCAGGTGGTCACGGGCACGACCCCCCACGGCCAGGGCCACGAGACGTCGTGGTCGATGATCGTGGCCGACAAGCTCGGGATCAGCCCTGACGACATCGACGTCCTCCACTCCGACACGGCCATCTCACCGTTCGGGCTGGACACCTACGGGTCCCGTTCACTGGCGGTGGGCGGCACCGCCGTCTACAACGCCACCGACCGGGTCGTCGACAAGGCGGCCAAGCTGGCCGCCCACCTCATGGAGGTGGCCGAGGAGGACCTGCAGCTTCGAGGCGGGTCGTTCGAGGTCAAGGGCTCGCCCGACCGCAAGATGGCCCTCGCCGAAGTGGCGTTCGCCGCCTTCACCGCCCACAACCTCCCCGACGGCATGGAGCCCAACCTGGAAGGGATCAGCCACTGGGACCCGCCGAACTTCACCTTCCCCTTCGGCACCCACATCTGCATCGTCGAGGTCGACACCGAGACCGGCTCGGTGGACATCGACAACTATGTCGCCGTCGACGACTGCGGCAACCAGGTCAACCCCCTCATCGTCGAGGGCCAGCTCCACGGCGGCATCGTCCAGGGTGCAGCCCAGGCCCTCCTCGAGGAGGCCGTCTACGACGAGGACGGCACCCTGCTCACCGCCACCCTGATGGACTACATGGTCCCCTCGGCCACCGAGTTCCCGAGCTTCACGCTCGACCACACCGTCACCCCCAGCCCCACCAACCCGATGGGCGTCAAGGGAGTCGGGGAAGCCGGAACCATCGGCGCCGCCCCCGCGGTCATGAACGCCATCATCGACGCCCTCCGACCCCTCGGCATCACCGACATCGACATGCCCGCGTCACCGATGCGGGTGTGGAACGCCATTCAGCACGCGAAAGGGGGTGCGGCATGATCCCGTCCGCATTCGACTACCAGAGGCCCACATCCCTCGACCAGGCCCTCCAGGCCCTGGCCGACAACGGCGAGGACGCCAAGCTGATGGCGGGAGGTCACTCCCTGCTGCCGCTCATGAAGCTACGCCTGGCCGCCCCCAGCGTGATCATCGACATCGGCCGCCTCGACGAGCTGAACTACATCAAGGAGGCAGGTGACCGCATCGTCATCGGCGCCCTGACCCGCCACCACACGGTGGAGGCCAGCGACCTGCTAAGCCGGGAGGTACCCCTCCTGGCCCACGCCACCGGCAAGGTCGGCGACCCCCAGGTCCGGCATCGGGGGACCATCGGCGGGGCCATCGCCCACGGCGACCCGGCCTCGGACCTGCCGGCGGTGATGCTGGCCCTGAACGCCACGTTCAGCGTGGTCGGCCCCGGCGGGGAGCGCCAGATCGAAGCCAACGACTTCTTCGAGGGCTTCTTGGAGACCACGCTGGCCGACAACGAGATCCTCACCGAGATCAGCGTGCCGAAGTCGGCCGGCGCCGGCTGGTCGTTCCAGAAGTTCAACCGCCGGGCCCAGGACTGGGCCATCGTCGGCGTCGCGGCCATCCACAACGGCACCACCGGCGTCGGGCTGGTCAACATGGGATCCACCCCGGTGCGGGCGGCGGCCACGGAGGAGGCCATCGCCGGCGGGGCGTCAGCGGCCGAGGCGGCAGCCAAGGCGGCCGACGGTCTCGACCCGCCCGCCGACCTCAACGCCAGTGTTGAGTACCGCCGGCACCTGGCCCAGGTGCTCGTCCGGCGGGCGCTGGAGGAAGCCGGGGTCAGCTGAGCCCGTTGGCATCTGCGCCAGCCACCCCCGGCCCATCCGATCCGCCGGCTCTGAGCGTCGAAGACGTCGCCGCGGCCCTCGCCGAGCGGGGGTACCTGGCCGACGAGGGCCTGGCCACGTCGATCTTCCTGGCGCTGGTCCTGCACCGGCCCCTCCTGCTCGAAGGGGAGGCCGGGGTGGGCAAGACGGAGGTGGCCAAGGTCCTCTCGGCCTGGACCGGAGGCCAGCTGTTGCGCCTCCAGTGCTACGAGGGCATCGATGTGGCCCAGGCCGTCTACGAATGGGACTACGCCCGCCAGTTGCTGCACCTGAGGGCGGCGTCGGTTGTCGCCGAGGCCGGAGGGGCCGGCGCCGGGCTGGTCGGCTCCGACGTGGAGAACGAGCTGTACACCGAGAGGTTCCTGATCCGCCGGGCCATCCTGGCCGCCATCGACCACGGCGAAGGGCCGCCGCCGGTGTTGCTCATCGACGAGGTCGACCGGGCCGACGACGAGTTCGAGGCCTTCCTCCTCGAGGTGCTCTCCGAGTACGCGGTGACCGTCCCCGAGCTCGGCACCCTGAGGGCCCAGGTCCCACCCGTGGTGATCATCACGTCGAACCGGACCAGGGACGTTCATGACGCCCTGAAGCGGCGCTGCCTGTACCACTGGGTCGCCCATCCCGACTTCGAGCGGGAGGTGGCCATCGTCCGGCGCCGGGCCCCGCAGGCGGCGCCGATGCTGGCCCAGCAGGTCGCCGCCGCGGTGGAGACGGTGCGACGCATGCACCTCTACAAGCCGCCGGGGGTGGCGGAGACCATCGACTGGGCTGCGGCCCTGGCCGCCCTCGGGCGCACCGAGATCGACGAGCGAAGCATCGACCTGACGCTCGGCACCGTGCTCAAGTACCAAGAGGACCAGGCCCGGGTCCGGGAGTCGGGGATCGCCGAGCTGGTCCGCTCCGCCCTGCTCCCGAGAGGCGCCAACCTTGGGCGGTGACTCGGGGCCGCCCGGCGGGGTGGCGGGGCCGCCGGCCGGGGTGGTGTTGGCCGAGCAGGGCGAGCGGATCGCCGTGGCCTTCGCCCGGGTCCTGGCGGGCGCCGGGGTGTCCGAACCGGTCGGATCGGTCATCAGCTTCGTCGAGGCGCTCGGCGCCGTCGGGATCGACCGCCGCGACGCCGTCTACTGGGCTGGTCGGGCCACCCTGATCCGCAGGCCCGAGGACATCGCCCTCTATGACCGGATCTTCGAAGCGTTCTGGTTGGACGGCGCCACCTGGGTGGCGCTCCCTCCCCCGGGATCGCCCCTGACCATCGCCTTCGACGATGACGACGAGACCGAGGATCAAGCCGCCGTCACGCCAGAGGAGGAGTCGGACGACCCGACCGTCACCGTGCGCTACAGCGCCACCGAGGTCCTCCGCCACAAGGATCTGGCCGCCCTCAGCCGGGCCGAATGGACCGAGGCGGCCCGGTTGCTCACGGTGCTGCGAACCACCGCCGACCTGCGCCGCAGCCGCCGTCTGCGCCGCAGCCGCCACCAACGAGGTCAGCCCGACCTCCGGGGGACTCTGCGGCGGGCCATGCGGACCGACGGTGAGGTCATCCGCCCCGGCCGCAAGGCACCATCACAGCGGTCCCGGCGGCTGGTCCTCATCGCCGACGTGTCGGGGTCCATGGAGCCCTACGCCCGGGCCATGCTGCGCTTCGCCCAGGCCTCCGTCGCTGCCCGCGGCCCGGGGCGGGTCGAGGCGTTCGCTCTCGGCACCCGACTGACCCGCCTGACCCGCGAGCTCGGCGGGCGCGATCCCGACGTCGCCGTGCGCCGGGCCGCAGCCACGGTCGTCGACTACTCCGGCGGCACCCGCCTGGGGGAGGGTCTCCGGGAGTTCAACGACCGGTGGGGGGTACGGGGCATGGCCCGCGGCTCGGTGGTCGTGATCGTCTCCGACGGATGGGACCGAGGCGACCCTGCCCAGCTCGGCGAGGAGATGGGCCGCCTCTCCCGGGTGGCGCAGCGGGTGGTGTGGGTCAACCCCCTCAAAGCGTCTCCCGGCTACCAACCGCTGGCTCGCGGAATGGCTGCCGCCCTTCCGCACGTTGACCAGTTCGTTGAAGGGCACTCGCTGGCCGCACTCGAGGAGCTGGCCGTGCTCATTGGAGGTAAGCAACGATGAAGGAAGTGCTCGACGACATCGACCGCTGGCATGCGGAGGGCAAGCGGGTGGCCGTGGCCCGCGTCGTCGGTGTGGAGGGGTCCGGGCCCCGCCAGCCCGGCGCCACCATGGTGGTGAGCGAGGCCGGGGAAGTGGCCGGATCGGTCTCCGGTGGTTGCGTCGAGGGCGCTGTCGTCACCGAGGCCCTCGACGTCCTCGAGGGGGGTGGCCACGCCAGGTTGACGACGTTCGGCTACTCCGACGATGAGGCGTTCGCGGTGGGCCTGACCTGCGGGGGCACCATCCGGTTGTTCATCGAAGCCCTGGACTGGTGAGGCCCGTGGTCCTGGTCGGGGTGGCGCTGGTCGGGCCCGCCGGCGGGCTGGTTCGGCGGTGAGCGGCCTGTATTCGCTGCTGGCCGCCGCCCTGCGGGCCGAGCAACCGGCGGCCCTCGCCGAGATCATCGAGGGCCCCGAGGAGATGCTGGGCGCCAAGATGCTGGTCCGCCCCTGGGCCGACCCCGACGCCGTCGGCAGCCTCGGTGACCCCGGCCTCGACCGGGTGGTGCGCCGCGACGCCCTCGGGGAGCTGGCCGTCGGCGTCACCGCCGCCCGCCACTACGGTCCGCACGGCGAAGCCCGGGACCGGGCTCTGTCG
This sequence comes from Actinomycetota bacterium, assembly GCA_030853185.1. Taxonomy (GTDB): domain Bacteria; phylum Actinomycetota; class Acidimicrobiia; order Acidimicrobiales; family Palsa-688; genus JALZAH01. The sequence goes on from JALYVP010000158.1 coordinate 6,854, forward strand.
GTGTTCATCGAGTCGTTCGCCCCGCCGCCGGTGATGATCATCTTCGGCGCCGTCGACTTCACCGCGGCCCTGGCCAAGGTGGCCAAGATCCTCGGCTTCCGGGTCACCGTGTGCGACGCCCGGCCCGTGTTCGCCACCCGGGCCCGCTTCCCCATGGCCGACGAGGTGGTCGTGGACTGGCCCGACCGGCACCTGGCCAAGATCGGCGACTCGCTCGGACCTCGCGACGCGGTGTGCGTGCTGACCCATGACCCCAAGTTCGATGTGCCCGCCGTGGTGTCCTCGCTGGCCACTGATGTCGGCTATCTCGGGGTGATGGGCTCGCGCCGAACCCACGACGATCGGACCGCTCGCCTGCGCCAAGCCGGGGTGGACGATGTCGGGATGGCCCGGCTCCTCTCACCCATCGGGCTCGACATCGGGGCCCGCACCCCCGAGGAGACCGGTGTGGCCATCTGCGCCGAGATCATCGCCTTGCGCACCGGCAAGGAAGCGCCATCCCTGCGGGACCGGGAGGGGCCGATCCACTATGACCCGACGCCGGCGTAGGTGGAGTCTGGGGCTGGGCCTGCGGCGGTGACGTGGCCCGGCCCTACGGCCGGCGTCGATGGTCGGCAACGGTGATGGTTCCGGAGACGACCGCGGCGGTGATCCTCGCCGCCGGCGGGGGGAGCCGTTTCGCCGGGGGCCCCGGTGCCACCGGGCACAAGTTGTTGGCTCCGTGGCGCGGCCGACCCCTGGTGACCTGGGCGGTCGAGACAGCCGTCGAGGCGGACATCGGCCCGGTGTGGGTGGTGACGGGAGCCGTCGACCTGGCCGGCATCCTCCCCCCCGAGGTCACCCCTCTGACCAATCCTTCGTGGGCCGACGGGCAGGCGACGTCGCTGCAGGTGGCGGTGTCCGAGGCCGAGAGCAGGGGCCTGGCCGCAATCGTCATCGGCCTCGGAGACCAGCCGCTCCTGGCGGTCGACGCATGGCGAGCTGTGGCCGCCACCTCCGCACCGATCGCCGTCGCCACCTATGACCAGCGACCTCGCAACCCCGTCCGCCTGGCACGCGAGGTGTGGGCCG
>JALYVP010000159.1 GCA_030853185.1 Actinomycetota bacterium
GCTCAGCAGGGAGCCTCGAGTGTCTTGAGGGGCACCCAGCCCTCACGGCCGCTACTGGAGCGGCACCACACCCAACCGCTCTCGACGTCTTCCGCCAAGACCTCGAGTACCTCGCCGACCTCAGTTGGCAACTCGGTCGTGTCATACGGCGTCCGCACCACCGCCAGACCCGACGACCTGGATAAGTACCGCCCCGGTACCCAGCCCGAGCCGCGCGGCACAGTGACGAAGACAAAGTGTGGCCACTCATTGTCCCGCTTGCCGACCTGCACTTCGTCCCCGACAGCGAGCCGAAGCGGAGGTCGGTCAGGGATGTCGTGGGCCGTTCTCACCACCATGCCGTTCATGGGATGGATCTTGGCGCGCACCGGGGGTGGCCAGTCTGCGTCCCGATCGGGATGGGCGCTGTTGGACACCGGGAGGGCTTGGTCGCGAGCAGGGCCACCCTGCTCACGCCGACGACCACGCGGCGCCCAACGCTCTCCGGGCTGGGCTGGTCCTTCTCGCAGCCGACCACGGCGCGAAAAGAGGGTCTTCTGCTGTTTCCGTGGGTGGTCCCCGGCGGCTTCAGGGCTCATCTGCTGCGGGTGTGGTGCGGATCAGCCGGGCTGAACGAAAGCCGACATGGCGTTCGGCGGGGTGCGTGAGCGGAGTGTTGGGTGGGGCTGCCCGGCGCCGGGCAGCACTACGGGACGATGGGGGCGCCAGGCGGTAGGACCAGGCGCAGCCGGCTGCGGGAACCCGCTCGTATCGGGCCACCAGGCCGGCCAGGACGGCGTCACTCCTGCGTCGGTGCCGCCTTGGTTGTAGGCCACGACAAGACCCCCGGCCGCAGGGCGACGCTGGTTGCCGCGGCGAGAGGGGATCGTTCCTCGCTGGGGCGCGGAACCTGTCGAGGCGGTCGAGACAAGTCATCGGGGTTTCTTCTGTGGAGCGGAACTGGCCGGCCCCGACGGCCGGCGGTTTGCCAGTGAGCGGCCTCGTCCTCCGGCGTACTGCAAGGGGGCGTCTTCGGCCACGCCGGCGCGCCGGCGCCGGTAGGCGGCCTGCCGGCACGCCGGGGAGCTTCTTTTGGGTTGGTCTTGGGTGTCCGGCACAGCCAGGGGATGGCCCGGTTCTGCTGTGGTGGAACGGTTCTGTTGGGATAGTTGTCACACCCGGAACGTATGTTCGTTCCTATGGAGTTCTGGGCTCAAGAGACGGTCTCGCCGGTGGACGGCCGGCTCGGATGGACGGTCGTAGACGACGGATATGTCGAGCACACCCGGGCGGCTGAGTATCTCCGGGCGCTGGTGGATGGTTCGGGTTGCTCGGTGGGAACGGCCCGAACCTATGCCGGTCGGCTCGCATTGTGGTTGACGTGGGCGGCATCGACCGGGGCTGACGACGACGGGCCGGATGTCGATGCGTTGGCGGCCTTCGCCCGCTGGCTGGAGCGGACCCCGTCACGCAAGCACCGCCGCGGGAGGGACCGGCGGCGGGCGGCCGACCCGACTGTCGTGCCGATCGGGCCGGCCCGGTCGCCGTCGACGGTGGACGGCATTCTCACAGTGGTGGTCGAGTTTGTGCGGTTCGGCGCGTCACGCGGTTGGACGGAGGCCGGCGTCGCTGCTGGGTTGAGTTTCCGTGAGGAGCTTCGGTTCTTGCCGGCCCGCTATGACCGCGGGGAGCGCACGGGGCGGCCGGTGGTCGAGCGTCGCCGTGTGAGGCGCCGACGGGTCGACAAGCCACCGATGACGTTGACCAGCGACGAGGTGGGCGACCTCGCGGACGCGTGCTCCAACGCCCGGGACCGCTTCATCGTCGAGGCCCTGTATGGCACCGGGCTGCGCCTCGCGGAGCTGTGCGGGCTGCGCTTGTCGGACCTGCATTTCATCCCGTCGGCTGCGCATCTGGGATGCAAGGTGACCGGGGCGCACGTGCATGTTCTGCGTCGCGAAGGCAACGAGAACGGGGCGTTGGCCAAGTCGGTTTATCCCCGGGTGGTGCCGGTGACCAGGGACCTGGTGCGACTGCACGACGCCTATCGCTTCGAGCGCGACGCCGTGGCCGAGGCTGCGGCCAGCGACTACTTGCTGGTCAACTGCTATCACTCGCCGCTGGGTCGGGCGTTGTCGCCCGCCTCGGTGGAGGAGCTGTTCGCCCGCCTGTCGACCAGGGTCGGGCACCGGGCCCGACCGCACATGCTCCGTCACTCCTTCGCCTCCGAGGTGGCGTTGGTCACGAAGGACCCTGCCTTGGTAAAGGAGTTGTTGGGGCATGCCTCGATCGTCTCAACCGACGTGTACATGCACGCCCGCTGGGATGACATGCGCGCCGCGATCGACGCCCACGCCCACGCCCCCGCCCGAGGAGCCGACCGGTGACGCGCCGCGCCGGCCACCTTGCGGTCGTAGCAGCCGAGCCGGCCGCCGCCCCGGTGGACTGGCGTGTCGAGCTGATGGCCGCCCGGGTGGCGCAGGTGCCCCTGGGCGAGGAGTGGGACCCCGAGCGGCTTGTGGTCGTGCCCCGCCCCGGCGGGCTGCTCTGCCCCTATGAGACGTGCGCGGCCCCCGGGTGTGCGAGCCTCGTGGACGGCGCCTGTCGGCTGTGCCGCGCCCACCGCCGCCAGTTCGCCGCCTCGGGTGTCGACGACCTCGACGCCTGGCTGACGACCGGCGGCGCCCGGGCACCGCGCCGGCGCTACCTGTGCGAAGAGCTCTGCGCGGTCACTGGCGACAACGGGCGCTGCCCCCGCCCGGCGACAGGCGCTTCTCGCCTGTGCCACGCCCACTCGACCAGCTGGGCCAAGCGACGCCGCGCCGGTGCCGTGTTCGAAGAGTTCATGGCCGACGCCCAGCCGCTCGACAGCCTCGGGGAATGTGCCGTGGCCTCCTGCTATCTGGCAGCGGCATACAAGCAGGCCCGACTGTGCGAAATGCATTACCACGTCTGGAGCCGACAGGGCTGCCCTCAGGGGCGCCGCTTCGACGCCTTCTTGTCCCGGGGCGCTCAGCCGGCTAACGCCCGGGTGCTGAGCTTGCGGGGCCTGCCCGAGCTGGTCCGTTTGGAGCTGCTGTGGGTGATCGGCTGCCTGTTGCGCGAACAGGTTCAGGTCCGGCCCGGGGACATGCGCCCCTACGTTGACTTGCTCCGTGAGCGTGGCGTCGCCTCACTGGTCGAGGTCGACCCGGTGACGATCGACCCGACAGGCCGGGCCGGTCACGGCCGTTTCCCGCGTTTCGCTTTCGACCGGGCCCGTCTCGCGTACGCCACCCCCGACACTGAACACGGCCTCGACCGATGGGACCTTCGGGTCTTCGGGCGATCAGGGCATCTCGACTTCTCCCCGATCCGTCAAGACTGGTTGCGCGGCGACGTCAAGGCTTGGGCCGAAGCGGCCCTCGGCGGCCCGGGAGCGGCGGCCCGCACACAGGTGTCCACCGTGCAGCACCAACTCCACTCCGTCGCGCTGCTGTCGGCGATCCTGGCGTCGGGCCGAGGCGGCGGGCACGACCCGGCCGCCTTGGGCCGCGTCGACGTGGAACGGTTCCTGGCCCGGGCCCCCACGTTCACCGCGACGCGCACCGGGCTTCTCTATAGCCGCCGCCACGCCGCCACCGTGGTCCGCGATTGCGCTTTGGTATTGCGCGACGCCCGCGACATGGGGCTGCTGCCCACCCTGGCGCCGACATTCGCCATTCGCCGCAACGACGCCGCGGTCCACGTGGCCGACGACGGGGGCCGGGCGTTGCCCGCCCATGTCGTCGCTCAACTCGACACCCACGTCGACCTGCTGCGGGCAACGCCGGGATCGAACTGCGGCCCCGCCCATCGCAGCCTCGGGGTGCTGGGTGAACGGGCCGGGGAGATGGCAGTGCTCGCCTACCAGATCCTCAAGGGCACCGGGCGACGCGTCGGTGAAGTCGCCAGCTTGCACCTCGACTGCCTCGACGTCGACGAAAACAGCCGGCCGGTCCTGATCTACGACAACCACAAGGCGCAACGGATGGGCCGGCGCCTCCCCCTGGGCGACACCGCTCTCGTCACCGCGATCCGCGCCCAGCAAGCCTGGGTGGCCGAGCGGTTCCCCGACACGCCAAGAGGCCAGTTGTGGCTGCTGCCCCGAGGGACCAAGAACACCGACGGCACCGCCCACCTCAGCGCCGAGCAAATCTTCCGATGGATGAGAGCCTGGGTCACCCAGATCCCCCGCATCAACGCCGGGACACACGACGACGCCGACGAGCCAGTCCCCTTCGACCGCTCCGCCATCCACCCCCACGCTTTCCGGCACACCTGGGCCCAAACCATGGCCGACCAGGGAGTGGCCGCCCCGGTCCTGCGAGACCTAATGGACCACCGATCTATTGACACGACGCTCGGTTATTACCGAGTCGGCGACGCCAAGAAGAGAGAGGCTATGGAGCTAATCGCGCGCCACACCATCGACAACCGGGGAGCCGGCCGCCCCGTCCACGGCGAACGCTCCGCTGTCGCCGGACTCGCCGATGAGCTGTCGTGGGTGGCGGTCCCGATGGGCAAATGCTCCGAGCCCACCAATGTGCGCGCCGGCGGCGGGGCATGCCCGATCCGCTACCAGTGCGCCGCCTGCCCCCACTTCGAATCCGACCCGTCCTACCTTCCCGAGCTGGCCGCGTACGCCGACGACTTGCGTCGCGAACGTGAAGTGATGCTGGCCACCGGCGCCGCCGACTGGGTCATCGACAACGTCACCCGCCAACTCGACGTCATCGTGGACCACATCCGCGCCCACGAACAGACCCTGGCTCTGCTCCCCGACGACCAACGGTGCTCGGTCGAGGACGCTTCGGTCACACTCCGCAAGGCCCGCCAGTCGGTCCCCGTCGCCTTCGGCCGGCGTCGCCCGCCACAGCAGGAGGGATGACCGGCCGTGGCCGACAACAGCGCCGCGCTCAGCAAAGCACGCCGCCACGACAGCCAAGCCAAGCAGCGCCGGGCCAGCCAGGCCATCCAGTCCATGGTCGACGACGGCGAGCCGGTCACCTTCCCCGCCGTCGCCCGCCGCGCCGGCGTCTCGGTGTCGCTGCTCTACGCCCACCCCGACCTCGCCGGACGCATCGTCGACGCCCGGGCCCGCCAACGCCAAGCGGGTATCGACCGAGCGTGGCTGCTCCCGACCCGCTCGCTGGTCACCGAGCAGAGCCTGCGGGCCGACCTGGCCAACGCCCGAGAGCAAATCCGTCAACTCACCGACGGAACCGCCATCCTGCGCGCCCGCATGGCACGCGACCTCGGCGCCGACGCCGACATCGCCAGGGGACGCCTCGCCAACCCACTCCTCGACCAACTCGAACAACGCAGCGCCGAACTCGAAGCCGACAACCACCGGCTACGCCGACAGGTCACCGAACTCGAGGCCGAGGCCCACGAACACGCCGACACCCTGCAGGCGGCCCGGGCCATGAACCGCGAACTCATGAGCGAACTCAACCGCTCCACCCCATCCACCGACAACCCGACTCGACCTCGCTCACCCCGCCGGCAAATCTGAGCGTCGCTCCTGCAAGCGCCCTGGACTGTGTCAGCTACGTCGGTCACACACGAATGGCCACCTGAGCAGGCCCTCCTTCGCGCAACCCAATAGAAGGGAGCAGAAACGGGCTGGGGAGCCGACCTTGGCGTTGGCGAAGAGGCCCTCGACGGCGGTAACGACCCGCCGGGCGCAGGCCGCACAAGTGAAGCCTTCCTGCTCCGACACGACCGAAGCGTAACGCATTCGTTCGGGGGATCGCCGATCAGGCGGCAGAGCGAAGGGCCGGCGCTGCCGGTCTGTAGCAGCCAGAACCTGTCACGGCGCGCCTTGACGCCTTCAACCTTCAGCCGGTGGCGGGCAGGGGGTTGTCAGGCCGCTTCGCTTAGGCCCGGCTGGTGGGGCCGTCCGGGCAGTGGGGGGCAGGTCCCGCCGACGGCGAGCATGGCCATGGCGATGAGCGCCTGGGGGGAGGCGAACCCGAACGCCACCCGGGTGAGCACCCGGATTTTGGTGTTGGTCGACTCGACCAGGGCGTTGGAGGTCCCCGAGCGCAGGGCGGACTCGATCGCTCCTCGGTGCCGTCGGATCTTGCGGGCCAGCTGGACGAACGGGCCGATCTGGCAGTGCGACGCCCAGTTCAGCCAGTGGGAGAGCAGGGCGACGCCTTCGTCGCCCTTGGTGCGGATAGCCAGACGGAGTTCTTCTTTGAGCAGATAGGCCCGATAGAGGCGCCGGTTGGTGTAGGCCACCCAGTGAAGCTTGCCCCGCTGGCGGCCCGTCAGATTCTCCGGGTTCTTCCACAGTGCGTAGCGGCAGCCCTTCAGGCGGTCGGCGAGGACCCGGTCACCGAGGTCGCGTCGGGCGTCGTTCCACACCTCGCGGCGCACCTCGTCTAACGCGTCGGTGGCCCACGACACCGTGTGGAAGGCGTCCATGACCAGCCGGGCGTTCAGACAGCGGGAGGCCACCACACCGGCGATCCATTCCGCCCCGTCCGCGGACACCTCCCTCAGCCGGGCGCACCGGCTCTTGCCCAACTCGTCGAAGAAACGACCCAAGGAGGCCTTGTCCCGGCCCGGCGCCGCCCAGATCAGCCGTCCGCTGTCATGATCGACGATCACGATCAGATAGCGGTGGCCGCGCTTGTAGGCCACTTCGTCGATCCCGATCCGGCGGAGCCCGTCGAGCGGGTCGACCCGGGCGTGAGCATCGGCGACCACCCGAGCGACGATCGCCCCCACCGTGCGCCACGCCACCCGCATCAACTCCTCCACCGCACTGCGGCTGCAGTGCTTCGCCAGCCACGCGCACTGATCCTCGAACGCCGTGGTGTGACGGGCCCGATGCCGGGCCCAAGGAAACGCCACCACGACCACCCCATGCGCCGGGCAGGACACCCGAGGAGCGTCAGCCTCCAGAAAGGCCAGCACGAACCCCAGATCGAGCGCCCGCCAGCGGCGGCGTCCCTCGCCCCGGTCATACCAGGGGCAACGCCGCCCGCAGACCCCGCAGCGGCGGGTGGCGCCCTTGCGGGGCCGCACCGACGCCACCACCGCCCCCGCGTCCTCGTCGAAGACCACCCCTTCGATCACTGTCCGCTCGACACCGAGCAGCCGTTGCCATAGCTTCGCGAACCGCACGCCGTTCTCCTCCCACGGATCCGACCTCACACACAGCCGGAGACCGTAGGCGGGAGACGGCGTGCACCGCGTTCCCCCAGCTCAGACCACCCACGGAAACGTCACAAGAGCCGTATTTCTCTGCGGTCCCCGAGCTGATGGGCATCGTGGCCGAACGGTTCGAAGCCTTCAGCGGAGCCGAAGAGGCGGTTCGGTCATGAGAGCCCCTCAGATCGGCTTCGACCACCTCGTCCAGGACTTCTTCGTTCGCCGCCTGATCAACGAGCGAGGCGCCAGCGCCCGCACCGTGGAGAGCTACCGCGACGCCTTCGAGCTGCTGTTCGGCTTCATCGAAACCCGCATCGGCAGGCCACCCTCGAAGCTGACCATGGCCGACCTGGACGCCCCGCTCATCCTCGACTTCCTCGATCACCTCGAGATCGACCGGAACAACAGTGCCCGCACCCGAAACGTCCGCCTCGCCGCCATCCACTCCTTCATGCGATACGCCGCCGTCAGGGACCCGGCCTCCCTGGCGATCACCACCCGGGTTCTGGCCATCCCCGCGAAACGCTTCGACCGTCCCGTCCTCGGCTACCTGACGCGAGAGGAGGTTGCTGCGATCCTCGCTGCCCCCGACCGCAGCACCTGGAGCGGCCAGCGCGACGCCATCCTGCTCGCCGTCGCCTACAACACCGGCGCCCGCGTCTCGGAGCTCACCGGCCTACAAGTCGGTCACGTGCTCCTCGACCGCCAAAGCGCCCTGCACCTGTATGGCAAGGGCCGCAAAC
>JALYVP010000160.1 GCA_030853185.1 Actinomycetota bacterium
GGCGTCGCCCACCAGCAGGTCGTTCGGCCATTTCAGGTCGGGCCGGAACCCGGCGACCTCCGAACAGGCGGTTCGGCCGGCCAGGGCGACGGCCGCGCTGACCAGATGAAGGTCGGCCATGGCCAGGCGGGGGCGCAGGAGGACCGACATCAGCACCGAAGTCCCGGGCCGGGCGTCCCAGCTGCGGCCGAGACGTCCTCTCCCCGCCGTTTGATGCTCGGCGATGACGACGAGCCCTTCGGGCGCACCGTCATCGGCCAGGCGGCGAGCCGCCCGGTTGGTCGAGTTGATCTCGGCCAGGACCCGTATGTCGTCGAAACGGGTGGCCAGCAACCCGCTTCGGACTCGCTCCGCGCTCAGCATGCTGAAAGAATGCCCGCTGTGCTGACCAAGGTTTTGATCGCCAACCGGGGGGAGATCGCCGTCCGGGTCATCCGCACGTGCCAGGAGTTGGGCGTGAGCACGGTCGCGGTGTACTCCGACCTCGACCGCGATGCCCTGCACGTGCGGATCGCCGACGAGGCGTACTCGCTCGGTGGTCAGACCGCGGCGGAGAGCTACCTCAACACGGACAAGATCCTGGAGATCCTCGCCACGTCGAGAGCGGACGGCGTCCACCCCGGGTACGGGTTCTTCTCCGAGAACGCCGATTTCGCCCGGGCCGTGACCGACGCCGGCGTGACATGGATCGGCCCTCCCCCCAAGGCCATAGAGGTCATGGGCGACAAGATCAGCTCCCGCAGGGCGGCCCAGGCCGCAGACGTGGCCGGTGTGCCGGGCACCATGGAGGTCATCGGCTCGGCCGACGATGTGGTCGCCTTCGGTGAGGAGTTCGGCTGGCCGGTCGCCATCAAGGCGGCGTACGGCGGCGGCGGCCGCGGCATGCGAGTGGTCCACGAGGGCGCCGACGCCGCCGAGGCGCTGGAATCGGCCCAGCGGGAGGCGCAGGCCAGCTTCGGCCGCTCGGAGAGCTACCTGGAGCGGTACCTGACCTGGCCCCGTCATGTCGAGGTGCAGGTGTTCTTCGACACTCACGGCGACGGGGTGTACCTGGGGACGAGAGACTGCTCGGCGCAGCGTCGGCACCAGAAGCTCATCGAGGAGGCGCCCGCGCCCTGCATCCCCGCGGCGACCCTGACGGCCATGGGAGAAGCCGCCATCAACGTGGCGGCGGCGTGCGGCTACGTCAACGCCGGCACCGTCGAGTTCATCTACCAGGACGGCGAGTTCTTCTTCCTGGAGATGAACACCCGGCTCCAGGTCGAGCATCCCGTTACCGAGCAGGTGGTGGGCATGGATCTGGTCGCTCTCCAGTTGCGCATCGCGGCCGGCGAGCCTCTCGGTCTCGCCCAGGATGACATCAAGCTGATCGGCCACGCCATCGAGGTGCGAATCAACGCCGAGGACCCCGCCGGCGGCAAGTTCCAGCCGTCGCCGGGTCCCCTCACCCGTTTTCTGCGCCCCGACGGCTACGGCGTGCGGACCGACGCCGGCTACGAGGCCGGGGACGCCATCAGCCAGTACTACGACAACCTCATCGCCAAAGTCATCGTGTGGGGCAGCGACCGGGAGGTGGCCCGCAAGCGCATGATCCGGGCCTTGCGCGAGACCGAGATCGAGGGCGTGGCCACGACCATCCCCGCCGATCTGGCCATCCTCGAGCATCCCGACTTCATCGCTGTCGATCACTCCACCAACTGGGTGGAGGAGAAGCTCGACCTCTCCGGTGTGACCGCCCCCACGTCCACCGTCGGCCCCGAGGAAGCCGAGGGCCGGGTGCGGCGTGACATCGACGTCGAGGTGAACGGTCGTCGCTACGGGGTGCGCATGTGGGTGCCCGAGTCCGCGCCCGTGGCCGCCGGCGGCCCGGTCAGGACCAGACCCAGGCGACGCTCCGGAGGGGGAGGCGGAGGCGCGGCCAGCAGCGGCGCGGTCACCGTCCCGATGCAGGGTACCATCGTCAAGGTGCTGGTCAGCGTGGGCGACACGGTCGATGTAGGCCAGGCCGTCACCGTGCTGGAGGCCATGAAGATGGAGAACAACATCGCCGCCGAGGTGGCCGGCGAGGTCGCCGAGGTGAAGGTGGCGGCCGGCGATTCCGTGGGCGCCGGCGACGTGGTCGTCGTCGTCACTCCCAGCGCCACCTGAGGATCGGGCCTCAACCGCTGGGTGCCACCAGGTCGTGATCGAAGGCGAACACGATCGCCGCTGCCCGGTCCCGCAGATCCAGCTTCATGAACAGGTGGTTGATGTGGGTCTTGATGGTGCCCTCGCCTACGACCAGGTGGTTGGCGATCTCGACGTTCGTCTTGCCCTGCCCGATGAGGGCCAGCACTTCGCGCTCTCGACTGGTCAGGCCATCGAGGTCCCGGCCGGGGCCGGACCGAGGGGGTGGTGCGGTTCGGTGATGGCCAGGACGCGGCCCGTGACCGCGGGGTCGAGCCAGGCTCCTCCCTCGGCCACCGCTCGTACCGCCCGTTGTAGGTCCTCGGCAGGAACGCCCTTGAGGATGAACCCCGATGCGCCGGCCCTCAACATGCCGGCCAGCACCTCGTCGTCGTCGAAGGTGGTGAGAGCCAAAACGGGCGGGGCGCTCCCCAGGAGCCGCAGGTCCTCGGTCGCCTGGACCCCGTCGACCACGGGCATCCGCATGTCCATCAGCACCACATCGGGTGAGAGTGACATGACTGCCGCCACCACCTCGCTGCCGTCGGCGCACTCGCCGACGATCTCGAAGCCGAGCTGGGTGCGCAGGATGCCCCGCAGCCCGGCCCGCACCAGCTCCTGATCGTCGACCAGCAGGACCCGGATCACCGGGCGGTCTCCCGGCGGGTCGTGGGGTCGAGGGGAAGGGTGCCCCTGACCAACCATCCCCGTCCCCCGGGGCCGGCCTTGCAGCTCCCGCCGAGCAACTCGGCCCGCTCGCGCATGCTGAGCAGCCCCAGCCCGGTACCGCAGCCGGGCTCGCCGGCGCTGTCGACGGCAAACTCCACGGCATCGGCCCGCACGGTCAGACTCGCGGCGCTGGGCGCTCCGGGGGCGTGCTTGACGGCGTTGGTCAGGGCCTCCTGCAGGATGCGGTGGACAGCAAGACCGGTGGTCGCGGGCAGCCCGTCGGTGCTGCCATCGGCGGCGAGGGTGACGTCCGCTCCCGCGGAGCGAAATCGCTCCACCAGCCCGAACCGCTCGAGGAGCTCGTCGCCGGCGTCGGGCCGGCCCAGCCCTTGGATGCACTCGACCGTGGTGGTCTTGCCGGCCCCGTTGGCCCCGATCAGGGCGACGATCTCACCGGCGTGAACATCGAGGTCCACGTCGTCCACCACCACCCGGGACCCGTAGGCCTTGCGCAGCCCTCGGACGGTCACCACGTCTGGTTCGCTCATGCCTCCAAGCATGGCGACGCGTCACCGGCGGCACATCAACCCGCGGATAGATCCCCAGCTCCCCCCTGGGGTGGAGGCCGACGCCTACTCGGCGGCGTCGGCCAAGGCTTCGGAGAGGGTCGGGTGCACCAGGCAGGTCTCGACGATGTCGGACACCTTGAGGTTGGCGGTGACGGCCACGGCGATGACGGAGATCAGCTCGGCGGCGTGGCGGCCGACGATGGAGCCGCCGAGCACCACGCCGGTGGCAGGGTCGGAGATGATCTTCACGAATCCGCCGGGGTCGTCGTTGATCAGGGCCTTGGCCGTCGACGCGTAGGGCACCTTGGTGACCCGGATCTTGCGTCCGGTGGCGAAGGCGTCGACCTCGGCCAGGCCGACATCGGCGATCTCGGGTTCAGTGAAGATGGCCGAGGCCGCCTTCTCGTAGTCGATGTGGCGGTGAGCGCGGGTGTGGATGCCCATCACATGCTCGGCGATCTTGCGACCCTGCATGGACGCCACCGAGGACAGCGGCAGCTTGCCGGAGACGTCCCCGGCGGCATAGATGTGAGGGACGCTCGACTGGCAGTGCTGGTTGATCTGCACGTACCCGCCACTGTCGAGCTTCACCCCGGCGTCCTCCAGGCCCAGGCCGTCGGAGTTGGCGATCGAACCGATGGCCAGCAGGGCGTGGGAGCCGATGGCCACCCGGCCGTCGTCGCAGGCCACCGCCACGCCGTCGTCGGTCCGCTCGATCATCTCCGCCCTGGCCCCCTTGAGCAGGCGGACACCGCGGCGCAGCAGCTCGTCCTCGAGGGCCGCGGCTACCTCGGGGTCCTTGGCCGGCAGCACCTGCTGGCGGCTCACGATGAGGGTGACCTTGGAGCCGAACGACGAGAACATGTGGACGAACTCGACCCCGGTCACCCCCGATCCGATCACCACCAGGTGCTCAGGCATCGACGGGGGTGGGTAGGCCTGTCGGGTGGTGAGGATCCGATCGCCGTCGGGCTCCACCCAGGCCGGGATCCGGGGTCGGCTGCCGGTGGCGATGAGCACCGCGTCGGCTTCCATGTGCTCGACCGTGTTGCCGGTGGCGAGCTCCACGGTGTGGTCGTCGATCAGGCGGCCGGACCCGGTGATCAGCCTCACGTCCTGAGAGGCAAGGAGCCGTTCGACATCGTGGTGGAGGCGCCCCTCGATGCCATCGATCCGCTGGCGCTGGGCCTCGAGGTCGAGGCTGGCTTCTGCGTGGGAAAGGCCCATGCCTTCGATGCGCCGAGCGAAGCTCATGGCCCCACCGGTGGCGATCATGCTCTTGGACGGGATGCAGTCCCACAGGTGAGCAGCCCCGCCGAGCACATCCCGCTCGACGAGGGTGACCTCGGCGCCGAGGCGGGCGGCGTAGGTGGCCGCCGTGTTGCCCCCCGGTCCACCGCCGAGGATGACGAACTTGACGGTCATCTCAGCGCTCCGGCCGGTAGGTGCCGAAGACGCCCCGGAGGACGTCGCTGACCTCGCCCAGCGTGGCCCGCCGTTTGAGTGCCTCCTTCATCGGGGGGAGGACGTTGTCGGCTCCCCTGGCGGCCGCCTCCAGCGAGCTCATGGCCTCATCGACCGCGGCCTTGTCCCGCTCCGCTCGGGTCCGCTGCACCCTTTCGACCTGGGTGGCCTGCAGCGCCGGGTCGATGGGGAACACCTCGACCGGGTCGGGCCGGTCGTCGTGGTACTCGTTGACGCCGACGATGATCTTCTCCGACGCGTCGACGGCCTTGGTGTAGGCGAACGCGGCGTCCTCAATCTCGTCGGCCATGAACCCGCTCTCGATGGCGGCCACGGATCCGCCCATGGCGTCGATCTTCTCGAGGTACTCCCAAGCCCCTGCTTCCACCTCATCGGTGAGCGACTCGACGAAGTAGGAGCCGGCCAACGGGTCGACCGTGTCCACCACACCGGATTCGTTGGCCACGATCTGCTGGGTGCGAAGGGCGATGCGCGCCGCCCGGCCGGTGGGCAGGCCCAGCGCCTCGTCGAAGCCGTTGGCGTGCAGGCTCTGCGTCCCGCCCAGCACGGCGGCGAGGGACTGGAGGGTGACCCGGGCGATGTTGTTCTCCGGCTGCTGGGCCGTCAGGGTCGATCCACCGGTCTGGGTGTGGAAGCGCAACAGCTTGGCCTTCGCGGTCGTGGCCCCGAAGCGGTCGGCCATGATCCGGGCCCACATGCGGCGGGCGGCCCGGAACTTGGCCACCTCCTCGAACAGGTTGTTGTGAGCATTCCAGAAGAAGCTGAGGCGGGGGGCGAACTCGTCCACCGAGAGCCCGGCGTCGACGGCGGCCGACACGTAGGCGATCCCGTTGGCAAGGGTGAAAGCGATCTCCTGGACGGCCGTCGACCCAGCCTCACGGATGTGGTACCCGGAGATGGAGATGGTGTTCCAACTCGGCAGCTCGGTTCGGCAGTAGGCGAAGATGTCGGTGATCAGGCGCATCGACGGTCGGGGCGGGTAGATGTAGGTGCCCCGGGCCACGTACTCCTTCAGGATGTCGTTCTGGATGGTCCCCCCGAGCCTGGCCAGGTCAGCGCCGTGCTCCTCGGCGACCAGCGCATAGAGCAGCAACAGGGTGGAGGCGGTGGCGTTGATGGTCATCGACGTGGTGACCCGGTCGAGGGGGAGGCCGTCGAGGAGGATCCGCATGTCGTCGATGGAGTCGATGGCGACCCCGACCTTGCCGATCTCGCCCTCCGCCCGCTCGTGATCCGAGTCGTAGCCCATCTGGGTGGGCAGATCGAAGGCGCAGCTCAACCCGGTTCCCCCGCCGGCCAGGAGCTGCTTCCAGCGCTCGTTGGTCGACTCGGCGTTGCCGAAGCCGGAGTATTGGCGGATCGTCCACGGGCGGCCCCGGTACATCGTCGGGTAGATCCCTCTGGTGAACGGCTCCGACCCCGGCTCCCCCAGCTTGGCAGCCGCGTCCCATCCGTTGAGGTCAACGGAGGAGTACACCGGGCGGACCTCGATGCCGGAGTCGGTGAATCGTCGCTCGCTGGCCATGACCGTCAGCGTACAAGCGCCCAGGCGCGCCAGGTCAGTGACCGAGGGCGCCTGATGGTCGGATGATCGACGTCAGGCTGGCCAGGGGAAAGCTGATCGTCGATGGCTTGGCCCGAACCATGAACGTCACCTGCAGGGACTGGTCGTCGACCGCCCAGTCG
This sequence comes from Actinomycetota bacterium, assembly GCA_030853185.1. Lineage (GTDB taxonomy): Bacteria > Actinomycetota > Acidimicrobiia > Acidimicrobiales > Palsa-688 > JALZAH01. The sequence continues at coordinate 6,576 of JALYVP010000160.1, forward strand.
ACGAACGCCCGATCGGTCGGCGCCGCCGCCGCCTGGGCCGCGGCCGGCGTGCTTCCTCCCGCCTCCAGCTGGGTGACGGCGGTGGCCGACAGGCGCGGCAGGTAGCCGGGGCGCAGCACGTCGGCGAGGGTCACGGCCCTGCCGCTCTGGGTGTCGAACGTGGCGGTGAGACCTCCCCGGTTGGCGCACGTCCAGCGGAAGGACAGAGCGGCCGTGTCGCTGCGAAGGACCGAGACCGCGCAGGCCACCCGCTGGGACAGCAGGCTCCTGGCGTCGCCGAGCAACTCGGCGTTGATCGTCGGCGCCTTGGCCGTCCGGGAGACCTGGGGGTACTCGACGTTGTCCAGGCTGACCACCGTCACCGGCACGGACGGGTGCGTCGGCGTCGTCGAGGCCGGCCCGACGGTCACTGCGGCGCCGAAGGCGGGGTTGTCCCCACCTCCGCTGCTGGCACCGCAGCCGACCAGCCCGAGGACGCCGACGGTGACCCCGGCGGCGACAGCAGCGAGCGACGAGCGGCGGGCACGGTGGAACATTCGAACGAGGCTACTGATACGGCCCGACGCAGAGCGGCCAGGCGATATCAAGCAGGGCCCGCCTCAGGCAACCGGAGCGGCGATCGGGTGGGGCATGCACAGCTCGTCGTAGTCGGCGATGACGATCTCGTCGACGGGGATCGAGCAGGTGGCACACTCCGGATCACGGTTGACCTTGAAGGTCCGGAAGCTCTCTTCGAGGCTGTCGTAGGCCATCAGACGCCCGATCAGAGGGTCGCCGAGCCCGAGGAGCAGCTTGATGGTCTCCATGGCCTGCAGGCTCCCGATGATGCCGCACAGGACCCCGAGAACGCCGGCCTCGGCGCAGGACGGCGCCAACTCGGCCGGGGGGGGCTCGGGGACCTGGCAGCGGTAGCAGGGCCCCTGATGGGGGGCGTAGACGGCAGCTTGGCCTTCGAAGCGGAAGATGGACCCGTGCACGACGGGTATGTCGAGCTTGACCGCCGCGTCGTTGACGAGGTAGCGGGTGGGGAAGTTGTCCGTGCCGTCGACGATCACGTCGTAGCCGTCGAAGATGGAAAGGATGTTGTCGGCCGCCAGACGCACGTCGTAGGTGACCACGTTGACGTCGGGGTTCATGGCGGTCAGCGTCTTCTTGGCCGAGTCCACCTTGCGCTCGCCGACCCGATCCAGGTTGTGGAGGATCTGGCGCTGCAGGTTCGACTCGTCGACAACATCCATGTCGATGATGCCGAGGGTGCCGACGCCCGCGGCGGCCAGATACAGGGCGGCCGGCGAACCCAGCCCGCCTG